>JAGRMX010000345.1 GCA_020441025.1 Leptospiraceae bacterium | reverse complement strand
ATGACATAATTCGAACACGCAACTGACCGGCGCACCAAACCAAATAAGAGAGCGCATGCAAATCGGATCAGCGGCGGGTCACCGTCCCGATTGTCGCGGCC
Organism: Leptospiraceae bacterium; assembly: GCA_020441025.1. Lineage (GTDB taxonomy): Bacteria > Spirochaetota > Leptospiria > Leptospirales > Leptonemataceae > JAGRMX01. The sequence continues at coordinate 4,111 of JAGRMX010000345.1, read as the reverse complement.
ACCAACTTATTTTCCAGGCTGTCATCTAAATTGAATCGCAACGGACATATTAAACGCCGCTTGTCCGCGCTCACGCGCGGTACGGACACACCAAACCAAATAAGTGAGCGCATGCAAATCGGATCAGCGGCGGGTCACCGTCCCGATTGTCGCGGCCACGGAGGGCCGCGCACCGCGACAGCCAGACAGGGATGGATGACTGGAGCGGGCGGGACGGTGGCCCGCCGCGTAACAATCAGATTAAAAAGTGAACTGTGGGCAGGGAAGGATTCGAACCCAAAGTTGTCGTTTCGACGACAACTTTGTCCGCTATACCCGAGCGACCCATAGGAAGCGAGGGCAATCGAATCCTTCCCGGGCTTAAAAACGAAAAATGACACCGGGAAGGTGTCATTCTTGAATATACTGTGGGCAGGGAAGGATTCGAACCTTCGTAGCCGTACGGCGGCAGATTTACAGTCTGCTCCCTTTAACCACTCGGGCACCTACCCAACAATGTACTGAGGCCAATGGCCTCGATGATCGTTGCCGATCATCTGTGCTGCCTGTAGGAGTCGAACCCACGACCTACTGATTACAAGTCAGTTGCTCTACCAGCTGAGCTAAGGCAGCGACGATTCCCGCGAACCAGCACGGGCAAAAGGGCCGAGAAATACGGATCTCCATGGACGCTCCGGGCGTCAAGTAGGACTTATCGGGCACCCATCCGCCGGGCATTCACATCCGCTCCCGATTCCAGCTATGCCTCGCCCCGGCGGTAGCCATACAGGCTTTCTTCTATTAATAGAGCGGCGCAGCCCATATAACATATTGACCGCACATCCCGGAGGGTAAATCTAACGGATGGAGCACTCATGATCGTATTAATAATCTGCATTCTGATTGCCGGGCTGTTGCCCTATATCGCCAAAATTCCGGTGGCTGTGGCCATGCGACGCGCCGGCGGCTATGACAATCACCATCCCCGGGAGCAACAGAATCGACTGGTCGGAATGGGCAAACGCGCGGTGGCGGCCCATTATAACTTCTTCGAGGCGTTTCCTTTTTTTGCCGCAGGCGTAATCGTATACATGCTGATCCGCGGGTTGGTGGACGGGATTTCCGCCGGGAGCCTGACCGCCGCCGTTCATCCCCAGGATCTGTCCATGTGGATTGTGCAGGTCAGCAGTATTCTGTTTCTGGTATTAAGATTGGCGTACCTGGCGGCCTATCTGGGCGACCTGGCCACACTGCGTTCGTTAATATGGAGCCTGGCATACATCATGGCGATTGTGCCCTACGCAGCGGCGATTTTATTGCTGTTATAACCGGCCATTAAACTACGGAAGGCGCGGTCCTGGTATAACGCTAAAAATTTCAGCTTATTATCATAATCGTGCCATATTGAAAATCGCTAAGGCTCAATACGATTGGATACGTACGGCTGAAACCATTTCGAAATGGCATGGATCAATACAATGATCCAACTGGCCGGCATGAATATCGATGAGGCCAGTTCTACCAGCGCCCGATCACCGCGAGGAACCAATCCGAACAGGCCCATCAAAAACGTGGCGATAAAAATCGGTCCCAACAGCAAGGTCCATTTGCGACCCGAATACGCGAACCAGGCCAGTCCCAGATGCAACATGCCCAGGAATAATGCGCCCCACTTAACCCGGGTCCAGACCTGCAACGCCAGAATATCCCCGTCGGAAATGGCCTGCACGGATTCCGCCCGGGTTAATTGCAGCAGTTGAATATTTTCCATTAAGTCGCCCAACCACATGCACACCGCCAGAATGAAGCCGGCATACAGATAGAATCGTTCCGAAAAATAAACACGACCCAGCGCGCCGTTCAAAACATACAAATAGTACATAAATGCGGCCATCAAAGCGGGATAAGCGATCATGAAAGCAAAATCGATTTCATTGATGGTATCCATAACCAATCGTAGATAGTCGCCGTCGGACGTACCATACGGACCCAGCACGTCGAAGACTTCGGCGGGACTGTTCACCAGTTCGAACCAGATGATGGCCGACTTGAACCCGAAGGCGTTATCGGCCAGATACGGCGCGGGATTTCCGACCAGCATTATAATCGCCGCGGTAACGATCGTAGCCGCCGCCGCGATCATCACCCACAGGGACGCTCGCTTGATTCTCTTTTGTTGATTGCTATCGGTTTGATTCATAAACTTCCTGCTTTCAAGGCATGGGCGTAACGTATTCGTAGGCCGGGCCGGTATATGGATGAAAGGTATCGAAGGGAAATTGCGGCGTTAAGAATAAAATGCGCGCAAATACGAACAGGGTCAGTACAAAAAGAAAACCAAAAAAAACGCGACTGCGTACGCTTGCGTCGCAGTCTTTTAATAATATCATGAGCGGCACCGTCAGCGTAAACATGCGCATGATGTTATCGAAAATGCCCCAGAAATAATAATAATCGGCTATCAATACGCTAAACAGCACCAGGATGATACCGGCCCGGTGCGGGAACCAGTAGCGCCATTCCCGAAATCGACCGGTAAACAACGCAATACCCATGCCCACTATCAGGAGCATCAACAACCATTTGGCCGATAACTTCATTAACGCCAGGACGGCCCCTGCTCCGGGTTCATAGACGGCCGTGGACAGCAGTTCCAGCGATTCACGTCCGACACCGTAAACCCCATCCAACGGTGATAGAAATATGCTCAGAATACCGGCGGGCAACATACCGTGGGCCGCCTGCAAATACATCTGCCATCCGAAAGGCGGCAGCAGAATGGCAATCAGTATGGCCGCCCGCGAAAAATCGCGATTGAGCAACATGCTTAAACCCAGCGGAAACAAAAAGAACAGGGCCGATTCCTTGGAGAAGATGGCCAGGGAAAAACATACAAACGCCGGAATCGCCTGGCCGACAGAAAGTCGCGCCGGTCGCCGGGTGTACAACTCGGTTTCATGCGCATAAAACATGAACGAGTATCCGATTACCAATAACGCAAGCGTAATGCTGTTGCTTACCATTAACAGATACGAGGTGAGCGTAAACGGAGACAGAATATAAAACAAAATCAAATAACGCGATTCCGGTTTTAGCACGCGATACAATCGCCCTGTACTCCAGGCCAGCAGCACAATTTGCACCACTATCATGCCCGCCACAACGCCCCAGGATCCGAACAGAGCGAAGGGAGCCGCCAGCAACGGATAGCCCATGCGCGGCGCGCGATACGCATGGCTGAATCCCTGCGGCCAGGTATCGTTTAAGAACAATGTGCGCGCGTAATAGTAAAAAATCTGTCCGTCGTAACCGTTACCGCCATGCTCTTCGTTGCCGACCAGACGAACCGCCCCTTCGGGAGTATACGATTCATTCTGCGCTATATAATAATGGCCGAAGTGAATCAGGCTGGAAGGATTGAAATCATAACGGGCTATGACCGCCAGGGTGGCCAGCAGGTAATAAACCAGAAAGAGCAGCAAAAAATTACGCAACGGCCAGTCCTTGAGGACCAATCGGATTTGCAGGACGAGTGAACGAACACGCCCATATGCTTCGACCATACGACCGGTAATGTGTGCGTTCCTGGTTGTCATAGGCGAATATGTGAACTCAATCCCTGAGTAATCGGCCTCTCACTGATTGGATTGGGCCATGTGGGGCGCCGATCCCTTGGTTCCGATGAGATGCAAACCGAAGCGCATGGCCTGTTTTAAAACGCGACTGTTAAAAGAGGAATTGGAAAAGACATAGTGAATGGGAATTTCGGTAACACGCATGCCGGCGCGATAACAGAGCGCCAGCGCCTCCATATGAAAATCAAACGCTTTTGATTCCAGCTCCACTCCGGCGATGCATCCGGCCGCCGCCCGGGAATAGCGTCGATACCCGCTGGTACAGTCGCGCAGGCCGGGCCCCATTAAATCAAAATAAGACGAAGTCAGCGCGTAGTTAACCACCATGGCCGCCGAACGCGATATTACCCGCCGATAGAAGGGAACGTTCTCGATTTTTTGGCGACTGCCGATTACAACGTCAAACTGCTCATCTTGCTCGAAGAATTGCGGCAACGCATCCGGGTCGTGGGACAGACCCGCGTCCATAGTGACAATCCAATCGTAATTCTGCTGCA
>JAGRMX010000344.1 GCA_020441025.1 Leptospiraceae bacterium | reverse complement strand
CGGCCAGGTATGATCCGTCCTGACCGGTGATGCCGGTAATCAGTGCTGTTTTCTGCACGCTGGGTTCCTCGATCTTCAATTTTCACCAGTGACCGTTCTCCAGAGGAGACGGCCTGACTCTGTATCGCCATTTTCCCAGCAGGAGGAGGGGAGCCAATTCTTTTCGTATGGAATTACGGGCTAATGACGATTGTGGTCGCAATGTAAACATATGTATGCTTGATTTGACTTGACCGCATCCCACCGTCTCCCAGTATCTTCCAGGAGCCGTGAAGGATATATTCGAAATAAACGCACCCGGCATTGATGCCAGGCAAATCCTTCATCAAATTGAAGAGCGAGTCGCGGAGAAAAACTATGACCCGCGTCTCATTCGTAAAATAGACGATCTGGATTTTACTCCCCTGCTGCCTACCGGAGAAGGTGGATTTCATCCGGCGGTAACAACCGAGTTATTCGAACGCCCGGTCAGCCCTCCGGATTTCAGCAGCCGCAAGTATCGGCTGGGACCGTTTCGTCGCATGGCCCTCTCTATATTCCAGAGCGTAGCCCGACTTTATAACAAGCTTTCCCAGAACAAGATTCAGGCCTTCTATAATGTGGTGCATGAGTTGATCGTAGTAAATCATCGATTGAATGATCTGGAGCGACGCTATCGGGAACTGGTAGAAGAGCATTCACGATTGCGTGCCATACACGAAACGCATGCGGGCGCATCCGTTGCCGCATTGCGTATACCCGAACCGGATGGCCAGATTCGTGATTTGAATCGGAAAACAATAGAATTGCTGGAACGCTTTCTACAGCGTTCTACCCGCATTCAGGTTCTGGAATCGGGGAATCCATATTTGACCATGGCATTGCGTGAAGCGGCCTTTACGAATCTGATGGGTGGCTCACAGCAACCCGAGAATGGACATTTGCAGGTGGGCGTTCCGGCGGATGTTCAGTTGGCCGCTCTACCGGAAGAGCAACTGGACGCGATTTTAATCGAAGAGGTGGCCGACCTGCCCGTATCGATTGACGTTTTGGTTGCACTGGCTCGATCGCGCCTGGCGCCCGGGGGATTGTTGTACCTCAGGCACGTGCGCGGCTTTTCAGGAGCGGTGTTCATTCCAACGCATCGCTTTATTGTAGATTTTCATCTGCTGGTCGGACTACTGGAGCGACAGGGCCTGGAAACATTGCAGACGGTCGAATCGGGCGGTGATGATGGTCTATTGCCCGGGTCCTTTCATTTAATACTGCGGCGCTTATGAAGTACCGATGCGTGCAAATTGCTCCGGGACTGAATCGGGGAGACGCAATTACCAATGAAATTGAAATCATTCACAATAATATATTAAAAATTTCGAATTATTTTTCCGAGTCGGCGGTCGTGGCCGAGCATATCGGTGCGGGCATCCATTTCTCGGCCATGCAGGTGAATGACTACGTGCCAGCCGATAACGACGTATTGATTTATCATTACGGTATTGCGTCGGATGTGACCCGTCGCATCCAGCGCTGGAGTCGCCCTGTTTTTTTGATTTATCATAATGTTACGCCGGCAAAGTTTTTTGCGCCGTATGATTTCAGTATCGCCGGACGATTGGATCGAGCGCGTCGGGAGCTTCTGGCATTGCGTCGTATCTGTCGGGCGAGCTTTGCGGATTCGGATTTCAATGCCCGGGAATTGCGGCACCTGGGCTTTCATGAAGTGCGCATTAAACCGGTTTTGATCCCATTTTCTCCGGCTAAAAAGGAGGTCGGTTCCGGCGCGTATTCTCCGCCGCTCGATATTCCGAACAATCGTGAGGTGATTTTATTTGTCGGTCGCCTGGCACCCAACAAGGCCCACGCGGAGTTGATAAAAATATTCAAGTTTATTAAATTGTCCCGTCCCGACGCGATTCTGGTCCTGGCCGGAAGCGAATATGGCGGAGTGGAACGTTACCGGGAAGATTTGTTGAAGCTGGTTGTCGAGCTGGAACTGGAGCGTGATGTGATTTTTACCGGTTATATCGGCGACGATCGTCTGTACGAGTTGTATCATCGCGCTCGTTTGTTCCTGTGTGCGTCCCGACATGAGGGTTTCTGTGTGCCTTTGCTTGAAGCCATGGAAGCCGGATTGCCGGTTCTCGCGTTCGACTCCGGGACGTCCGCCGTCCGGGAAACCATGCAAAACAGCGGTGTTCTGTATATTACTATGGATTATGTGCGCGTGGCCGAAATGGCCGTGCAGCTTGTGAGCGACGATGCGTTACGCCGGAGTGTAATTGATCGCCAGACGGAGCGTTTGCGATCTTATAATATGACACGTAGCCTCAAGAATATGATTATGGACATTGAAAACAAGCTGGAACCCGTTTATGCCATCGGTTCGTTGTGAGCGGTTTCACACGATTCATTATCTGCCTGAAAGAATGCCATGCAATTGTTACGCTACTGTAAACAAATTGGCAGGCGGCTGAAAAAGAAGTCTGTTAATAAATTCAAGAGATACTGATACACAATGCCGGTTGAAGATATTATTTCATGGATGCGAGATCTGCCGGCCTGGGGAGTGTACGCGTTTCTGCTGGTTTCTTCTGTAATAGAGAATTTGTTCCCGCCCTGGCCGGGGGATACCATCAGCGTGTTCGGCGGATTCCTCGCCGCTCAAAATACCGTCACTCTGCCGCTTTGTTTTCTTTCCATTCTAATTGGTAATATGCTGGGCGCGTATACCATGTATTTTGCCGGGGAAAGCGTGCTGGACCTGGCCAGGCGAGTGAACGCGAAAATTACACGTCCGATATTCTTGAGTAAATGGATGTCCGAAATCACTTCCGAAGAGCATATGGATCGGGCCAGGAGCTGGTTTGCGCGCTGGGGTTTGTGGTTTGTTTTGCTCTCCCGATTCTCCGCCGGTATTCGATTTTTTGTGAGTATCATTGCCGGTATTTCACGCATGAACTTTGTTTTATTCAGCGTGGCTTTTGCGCTGGGTGTGCTCATCTGGAATGTACTTCTGCTCGGTGGCGGCTATGCCCTGGGGGACAACTGGCGCCTGATTGTAGAAGCCGTGCGTGTTTACAGTGGAGTCCTGAGTGCAATTATTGGTCTTTTAGTAATATTTTACGTGATCTGGCGCATTCGTAAAGCGCGCCGGCAGCGCGCATCGGTAGGGACCGCTCAAAACGGGTACAATCAGGGAACCGATAATGATTGATGCGGAAGTACTGGAACGTTATCGTACGGCCCGCCGCGTGGCCGTGATCACCGGAGCCGGGATTTCGCATGAAAGCGGCATTCCCACCTTTCGCGGACCGGATGGATTCTGGCGAAAATTTCCGGCCCATGAGCTGGCCACTCCCCGGGCATTTGCGCGCAATCCCGCTCTGGTATGGGAATGGTACAACTGGCGACGTGGAATCTGTGCCCGGGCGGTGCCCAATGCGGCTCATAAAATTGTCGCCCGCATGGAAGAGGACGAACGGGATTTCTTATTGATCACCCAGAATGTTGACAATCTGCATCGACGAGCGAACAGCAGGGCTATCATTGAAATCCATGGAAGCATATTTCGCGCGCGCTGTTCCGAATGTCATCATAAGTTTACGCTGGAATATGATCCCGAGCGGGATGCGGTCGATGCGCATATGGATGAAGCCGTGGATTTCGATACCTATCGCTCGGAGCATTCACAGGATTCCTTGCCGCATTGCGAGCGGTGCGGCGCGCTGGCCCGTCCCGATATTGTCTGGTTTGGTGAATCGTATGATCAGGCATTGCTGGGACAGGCGCTTGACTTTTTAACGGCGACCCAATTTGTTATGGTCATCGGCACTTCCGGAATGGTGCCCATTCCCGTTTATCTGACCCAACACGCGGTTCAACATGGCGCTTACGCCGTGGATGTGAACCCGGATGAATCCGATTTGACCGCCATAGTGCAAGCCAGCATTCGTATGGCTGCCGGAATCGCTTTGCCCGCATTCTGGGAACAGGCCCATGCACGCTGAGTGATTGATTATTATGGAATTATTGAACGCATTGTCGCATTGTCGCATTATCGCATTATCGCATTTTTGCGCGTAAGTAACCGATGCGACCAACTGAATGAAAAACGATGTGCCCCAATCGTATTGAATCGAGAAACTGTCGGAATGCATAGTCGGGCGATTGGATAGCGTCACATCAGAACCAAAAATTGAGAGTAACTAACATGCAAGCAAAGGCCGCACATATCTGGATACCGGTTGGAATTATAGTCGGGAT
>JAGRMX010000343.1 GCA_020441025.1 Leptospiraceae bacterium | reverse complement strand
ACGCGAAACGAGCTGTTCACAGCGAGGTTCGCGCACTCATCGGAACACGAGCGGCAGGAAGCCGCGAGTAATCCCCCCTCTCTCCGCAGCTTAAGTGTTCAACAAAACTCTGCGCTCCAATCCAATCAAACGCGAACGAAAACCCAACGTCGGAGAGGGGTATGAGAACCCCCGATGGGGTTCGATTCCGCGGTGTGTCGAAGACACACAATACGAAACGCGAAACGAGCTGTTCACAGCGAGGTTCGCGCACTCATCGGAACACGAGCGGCAGGAAGCCGCGAGTAATCCCCCTCTCTCCGCACTACGTATTGATTTCCTGATTTAGCTCTCGGTGTCCGCCACACGTCCACTCGAGATCCACTAAATTAATTGCATCTCACTCCCGAATGGTCGCGAGATGAGGCGCGGACAGAGTTCGCCTCTAATTATAAAGAACCGAAGCGAACTCTGTCATGTTCCGCTCAGCCGGTGCTCCGGCATCCATGCCTCCGCAATCGGTGAGTGCCAGCGCTCATGCGCTCTGACAATTAGTTTTCAACTATTAATTTCCAGTTTATGAATAGTTACACTGCCTCGTAGATTTTCTTATGGATAGCAATCCATTTGTACCAAAATCATTAAGCCGCGCGTGCGTTTCGGTCGCGGAGGCCAGGAGGGCCGCAGCACCCGTGAGCAAGGCAGGGACGCCGCTCGCACGGGGACGAAACGCGCACGCGAGTTGTGTACTCTCGATTTAACGCCTTAATCTATTTCCTCCACTGCAAAAAAGATTTTGATCAGCGCATCCTTGCGCGTCACAATCGCTTGCACGCCGGTCTTTTCATCCGGACCGGGATCAGGAATTACATCTGAGCCACGCTGCATGCGGATCAACCTGCCTCCGGAAAAATAATAACGCGTTTCGCTTTCATCGTTTTTTTCAAACGCAAAGACGAGCATTCCGCTTACATCAAAAATAAACTCGGCATATTCATGTCGGGCCGATCGTTCGGTCGTGACGGTGATTTTCATCAACCGATCGGGATAGGGATTGTACTCGCGATCACCGAACGTATAATAAAAGCGGATGGTTTTTCGATAGATGCCGACGGCCGGATAGGACGTACCGCCTTTATTAATCACAATCTCGTTAAGGTAGACCTCAGAAGCGCCATAATCTTCTTCCGCTTGCTCGATTTGACGATTGGTTTGCTCGTATAGACGTCGAATTTCGGTGATGCGCGCATCGGCGTCAGCATTCTGAGCCAACAACGGTATTGAGATGGCGGTAAGTGTGAGCAGCATGAGGGTTCGTAAAGTGATCATGTCGCATCCTGACCCAATCCGAATCCTGCGCAACCAGAACTTGCATGATAGTCGCAGCACCCGTGAACAGGGCATTGACGCCGCTCATAAAGGGACGAAACGTACGCGTGGCTCGCAGGCATCGAACCAACTGTGCCGAAAGATTAACGAAACTTGCGGGTTTTAGTTGAATTGGAAAACGGATCTGACATATTCGTTTCGGGACCCGGGACCAGCATCGGCAGGATTATTTACGCAGAGGAATACACATGATTGGATTGATACTCGCCACCGGAAGTACGGATTCGCGTTCTCACGATCGCCTCGCTTCGCCGCGCGGCTTGATGCCAATCGGCAATCAACCGTTAGTTTTCCATATTGCCGACCGATTGACGGAGAGCGGCTGTCGGGAAATAATGGTGGTCACACACGCCAGCCATCAGGATCTTTATCGCGCGCAATTTGCCGATTTATATAAACCCATTCCCGTACGCGTGGAGACCCTGCCGGAGGCGGATACGGTGCACTCCTTCATCGAGGCCGTTCGCATGGTAGATGCCTGTCCGATAATGGCGGTAGCTGATGATGAAATTTTCGATTTTTCGCTACGGTCCTTAATCGCCGAGCGTGAGCGCACCGGTCGACCGGTAGTGGCCGTTATCGCACCGGAACGGATTGAGGGCGATTTACAGAAGCTCAACTTCGGCATGTGCGCCACCGATTCCCGGGGACACGTTACCGGCGTCTCATCTTCCTTTTATCATGAACGCGATATTACCGGCGGATATATCCTTACCGGAATTTATTATTATGATTCAATCGACACAGCAAAGCTATTGCATTTGGATACATCCAGGAGTTCGCCGGAGTTGATTCATGACATGCACATTGAGCTTCAGGCCCTGCCGATTGAGCACGGATACTGGGCCGATCTGGGTAAACCGGAAATGCTTGCAATTGCACGGCGCAAATACGAAGCCTGAGAACGCGATTCCATTCGTATGTTTTAAGTTAACGTTGATTCCCGATCGCAAAAGAACACAATCGAAATGAATGATCATCAAACCCATAATCCCTACGCCGGCACGCACGCACCCCCGGCCCCCCCCGCTCAGGGACAAAACGACTGGACCTGGAAAAAAATCATACGCTCCATACTGGCGATAATAAGCGGTATTCCTTTTGGCGGCATCAATGGTGCCATTACGGCCGCATCCATTGGTGTATATTACGGCTACGGGCTGAGCATCTTTGCTACAGGCGAAGCCGGTTCATTTATTCTATTTGTTTCAATGATGGGAGCTTTCATAGGAAGTATGATCGGCCTCTTTCTGGGCACCGCGCTGCCCATCTGGCCTTTGCTGCTCCGCAAAGCGAACCCGGCCTTGCTCAAAAAAATGTCTATGATACTGGGCGCCGTTTTCGGTTTCATCTTCAGTGGATTTCTGGGCGCTTTTGCGACCCTGGTTGTTCTGGATGACCGTGAGCCGATTGGTCCGCCGGAATTAATCCCCGAACTGATATGGATTATTATAAAAATATTTGTTCCAGCATTGTTAATTGGAACTACACTCGGCGGAGGCGGCGCCAATTTGCTCATAAGTCTGATCGACCGTTACATCTTTAAATATACGCAGATCCAATCGGAGCGCCTGCATCCACCGTATGAAACGGAATTGGAAGTCGGGCGAGATAGTTGATTTCAATTATGACGTCGGGAAACCCAGGCGTGAATGAACAACGATTGGAAAAAATGCAAACAATCCGCAAACCCGCAATTACGAAGCATCTCTTCCGTTTTAGACGGCGACAGCACGCCCAGCACTTTGCGAAACGAGTTCTCGACATTCACCAGATTCGCTTCATCGGCACCGGCCAGGGAATGCATGGCCTTCCAGTTTGCCATCATCAACGGGAAATCGGCGGCGGACATATCATGACTGATTTCGGCGTTGATTAAATATCCATTCGGAAGCAATCGAGCATACATGCCTTCCAGCATTTGCACTCTCTCATCTTGAGACCTGATAAAATGCAGCACCAATAAACAGAGCACTGCGTCAAACCGCTCGGTTGCGGAAACATCGGCAAGCTTACCCTGAATCAGTTCACAGCGATCAATTACGCCGGCTGCGGTCAACTTCGCTCGACACCCTGTGAGCATGGAATCGGACGGTTCAACGGCGCAAAAAGTCCATCCCGGATTGACTGTCGCCAGCTCAAGGATTTCCGTTCCCGTACCGGCACCCACACATAGGATACGTGCATGTGTCGGCAAGTCCTGTAACACCAGCCTGATCAAAAATAAGAAATTCCGAACGATTGGTTGGAAATGAGAGTTGTATTCGTCATAACCGGCCGCCGTCATCTTATTGAACATCGCCACAATCAGGTCTTCAGACATTTTCCACCATCCATGTTAAATCAAAATAAAAAGGCCCGCATCCGGGATTACCACCGGGCGTTTTTCAGGAAAACAATTCGTACATGGAATTGATGGATTCGGGGCCATAAGCGACCACTCCCACCGGCACGGCATAATCGATGGCTTCGATTATTTTTCCAGCCCAGACCGGACTGAAGCCGCCGCACAATTCAATCAACTGGTAGCCGTCGCTCACCAACGACCGAGCCGCCTCGATGCCCTCTTCCGGATGTCGCACTCCGATCACTCGCATCTGAAACGCATCGGTGCCCTGATCCTGCAAAAAAGTGTCCCCGGTTACTATAAAGCCGAATTTACTCAGTGCCATGTTTAATCTCCATGTTACGGTTGATCACATTCCGATTGTTCGAGTCAAAACAATTGTAAGTTTTTGCGGACCCGTCGAATTTATATCGAAATCCTGAATTATGAATGATGCAGCTTGAAATATTCATTGTTCAGAAGAATATTACCCTGGTAAAGCCGCATGCAACCCTGTCATATGCAACGGCATCGACTTTTTCCGTCAACGCGATAGCTGCCCGAAATGCACCCGCAT
>JAGRMX010000342.1 GCA_020441025.1 Leptospiraceae bacterium | reverse complement strand
AGCGCTCACGTTCCAGTGCGACCGATACCGAGTCGGCATAGGGCAGGGCGCCGGGCTTATCAATTTCCACCGCCGCGCGCAGTACGCGCGTATCTTCCAGCAGAATGGAAACCAGATGCTCGGCCATCCGCTCCAACAAAAAAAATGCGCTGCTTTCCACTGCGGCAACCAATCGATTGCACAGCGCGGAATAATCGACGGTTTCCCCTAATTCATCCAGGGTTACATTCCCGGGTTGAAAATGCAGACGCACATTTAGCACCACATCCTGCTTACGCTTGCGCTCCCAATCGTTTACGCCGATTATACAGCGCAGTCGTAAATTTTTTATGCGAATAATCATCCGGGTATTATAAGAATCACATCATTCCACTATAGACATTCAGATCAACTGTTCGCCACCGTCCACAAACAAACAATCGCCGGTCACAAATGTGTTTTGAATCAAGTAACGCATCGCCCGAACTATTTGCTCCGGATGGCCGGGAACGCCGAGGGGAATGCGGCGCGCATAGTCCTGCAACTCGGATTCGCTACCATCCGGCGGCGGTAGAATCGGTCCGGGACAGATTCCATTCACACGTATACCCGGCGCCAGTTCACGAGCCGCCAGGCGGGTAAAATGATATAGGGCCTGTTTGGTGAGTGAATACGCGAAGTAATCCGGATCGCCCGAACGAATCCGCGTGTCCAGCAGATTGATAATCTGTCCGTTTTTAACGAAGCGCGCAAAGTCACGACTCAGAAAAAAAGGCGCGCGCAAATTGATGGCGAATTCGTTTTCAAAAAAGGCCGGTTCGGTTTCGAGAAACGACATGCGATCGAATACGGATGCATTGTTAATCAAAAGACTGATATCGGCACAATCGCTCTGGATGCGCGGTATCAATTGTAAGACATCATCGCTATGGGCCAGGTCGGCACGATAGGCCCGGGCCCGAACGCCCATGCCCCGTAGTTCCGCAAGCAGTGCTTGAGCCGCCACTTCGGACGTATGATAGTGTATGGCCAGGTCAAAACCGTCGGATGCGAGCGCCAGAGCCAACGCTCGACCGATGCGCTTGGTTCCACCAGTGACGATGGCCGTACCACAACTCATGCACGAACTCCCGCCCGGTTCGCATTATTTATGAAAACATAGACGGTCGGCTTTGTAATTGTGCTGGTTCGCATCTTAGATTTCATCAACGGGAATTTCAATATGAAAGCGCGTGCCCCGGCCCGGCGTACTATCAACATGAATATTGCCGCCATGGCCGTTTACTACGGATTGCACGATCGCAAGCCCCAGACCGGTGCCACTGCTCTTGCCATGAGTGACAAATGGTTCGAATAATGTTTCGCGTATTTCTTCCGGAATCCCCGGGCCGTTATCTTCCAGTTGAAATACGATCCGCCCGTCCGTTCTGTGCACCTTCACGTCAAAGCGTCCCTCGGTCGTAAGCACTTCGGTCGCGTTGCCGGCGATATTCAATAGCGCCCTTATAAATCGATGTGTATCCAGTTCTACCGATCCGTCGGCCTGACGTTGAACAGTAAAAACAATTCCCCGCGGCTCAAACATGGGGCGCAAGATCGCCTCGAATTGATCTAAAAAAGCGGACAGATCAATAACCTCTTTCTGGATGGATACGGCGCCGCGACTGTAATCTAACAAATCCTGGACCATTTCAAGAATACGGTCCGATTCCAGATGAATCGACTGTAAATATCGACGCAGCCGATCCGCTTCGATGCCTTGCTCTTCCGCCATTTCCAGGTACGCTTTGATCACCGAAACGGGGTTTTTTAAGTCATGCACGATTCCGGCGGCCATATTGCCGATGGTGGCCATCTTTTCTTTTTGCACCAGTTCGGCGCGCAGTCGTAAAGCTTCGGTGTAGGCGGCCCGCAGTCCACCCTGAGTTTGCACGCGTGCCAGCAACTCGGCGGTGGCAAAGGGCTTGGTCAGGTAATCGTTGCCGCCCGCTTCCAGACCGGCCACCAGATCCTGAACCTGGTTGCGGGCCGAAAGAAAGACCACCGGCAACTCACTGGGCGAATACGATTTACGAATTTCCCGACAGACATCGAAGCCGTTCATGCGGGGCATCATAATATCCAGCAGCACCAGAGAAGGCGATTGTGCCTTAATGATTTCAAGCGCTTCCGGTCCGCCGGTCGCTTCCTGCACCGCAATTTGACGGGCCGAGAGCGTATTCACCAGCACCTGTCGATTGATGGCCTCGTCATCTACCACCAATACCATGTCTCCCGGAATAAAAGCGGCCGTGTTCACCTGCGTGACGGTGGACTCCTCCAGTGTGGATAATTCAACCTGTGGATTTTCGATGGCCTGCGCCTTCTCCTGGGTGCAGGGCAGCGTAAAATAAAACCGCGCCCCGGCACCGGGTTCAGATTGCACATGAATGCTTCCACCGTGCAATTCCACCAACTGGCGCGTTACCGAAAGTCCGATGCCCGTGCCGCCATACTCACGTTCGGTAGAAGCATCCGCCTGCTCGAAACTTTTAAAGATGCGCTGCTGGGCTTCTTGCGGAATGCCAATGCCCGTATCGGTTACGGAAACTTCCAGCATATCGTCTATGGTGCGAGCTGAGATGGTAATCCGACCGGCGGCGGTAAATTTGATGGCATTGCCAATCAGATTCTGCAGTATTTGTTGAATACGATTCTCATCGCCCAGTACAGCGGGACAATCTTCCGGGATGTCGTTACGCATCTGTAGATCCTTTCCCCTGGTGAGCGGCGCACTGATGGCCAATACCACGTCCGCCAGGGAGCGCACGTCCACCGGTCGCCGGGACAGGACAATGTCCCGATTGCGTAGCTTTTGAAAATCGAGTATATCATTCACCAGCGAAGCCAGTCGCTTTCCGCTGGCAATAATCATATTCAGGTTACGGTTGGCGGTATCGCCCAGGTTGCCGGCCACGCCGTCGCGTAAAGACTCGGTCAGGCCGATGATTCCATTTAACGGAGTGCGCAACTCATGCGATGTGTTGGCCAGAAATTCGTCTTTGAGTTTATCAAGGCGCTGCAAATCCTGGTTTCTGGTTTCCAGTTCGCCCGAAAGCGTCTCCACCTGTTCAAAAGCTCGATCAAATCGACGGGCGAGTACCACCGCCTGCGCAAAAATAAAACCGACTACGCCCAGCGAGGCGAAGGGCGTACTGAGCGACGCCAGAATCCCAATCACGATGTCCGATACGGTACCCGTTGCCAGAATCACAAACGCCAATAAGAAAGTGACCGCCGTCGGTCGGCGCCGAATGACGGCCAGAATCACGACTCCCAGCGCAATCAGAATCGTAAGTAACATAAAGCTTAATGGTAAGATTACATAGCGACTGTATACCAACGGCGGCAACACCAGCAGACCGAGAAACAGTAAACCGCCGATAACCAGCGCGTTACGTAACCATCGGGGCAGATCTTCCGGAAATAAAGCGTACAATAGCATTGAAAAGGTCGGTACAATCAAGACCAGATCAAAGTACTCGAACCATAGATCCACGCGAAAGTCCAGTTCCGGCAGCCAGTAATGGATTATCTGTTCTCCCACAAGCACGACACGTCCCGCTATAACCAGACAGAACAGACCGAACCAGAAGACGGCCGCGTTGGGTCGAATGACATACAATACAAGGTGATACAATCCGAACATTATGAAAATGGCCGCCAACATGCCCTGCCACATACGCTCACGATTCACCCCGGCATGCAATCGTTCCGACTCATCCAGGGTGGGTGTTTCTAAAAGACCGCCGCGACGATGAAAGTAATTGGAAATTTCAATGCGTAGATCCAGCACATGTCCGGGCATCGATTCCGAATCCGTCGGAGGCAGAGTGAGCACATCCTGCCTGGTAAGCGGCTGCGTCGTATCCGCGGATCGACCCGGCGTGCCGATGGAATACGATTTGCCGGGTACAATCACCCGGGCGGCCGAATCGATATTACCGATTTTGATGGCCAGCTCCGGCGCGTCTTCCGGTAAGAGAATGCGCAGACGATACGTAGCGTAACCGGAAGATCCGACAGGCTGACCCGCATACGAAAACTCATTCCAGGGACCGGGCGTTATAATGCCGGGTTGATCTTCCGCATTGATGTCGGATAGAAATTGATTCCAATAAAAATGCCATTCGCCATTCAGATCGACCGGGCCGTTTTTTTTGAAATCCCAATCCCGGAGATCGAGCACCCCGTCCTGCGCCATCGGCTGTACTCGATCCGCATAGACCGGACCGCATCCGGTAGAAAATATCAGGGC
>JAGRMX010000341.1 GCA_020441025.1 Leptospiraceae bacterium | reverse complement strand
AATCGGAAAAAGTATTGTGCGCACGGGGATTGTGCGTAGCATCGCGGGCAACCGCCATCTATACACATTGAGCGTCGACGGTATAGAGTATAGCGGCGTCGGCGCTCACGGGTTCGACTCCCGATTTAGCGTGGTTGCTGATCTGCTCTCCAACGGCAGTTGATGTTTTCAGGAGGAAAGCGTGCGCAAGCACAGCCGCATACGGCCTTGCGTCGCGCGGGATACAGTCGGATCGCATGCGATTCGACTCAACGCACGGCCCGTCGTATGCGGTGCTTTCCTCCGTTTCATTACAATTGGACCGTAATGCGGGATAGCAATGAGAAGTTTATTCAATCAGGATAAGATCATATGAGCTGGTGGAAAGAGTTTAATGTATTTCCGGGTACGCGCGGGTTTCTGTATCGAAATCATCAACGAATTGCCGAGCTGCAGCCGGGTCGCTATCGACACTTCGATCCTTTGAATCGATTGGGATTGTACGCATTGCCGACCAATGATCGGCAGATTCCTGTGGTGAATCAAGAAGTGTTGACCCGGGATAACATTGCGTTGCGCTTTTCTTTTTTGTTGAGCTACCGCATCAGCGACGGAGCCAAACTGCTGGATTCGTTCGATCTTACTTATGGTTATGCCGTGCAGAATACGGTGGACGAACACCTGAAAAACATCACCCAATTGGCCATTCGCGATCGGATTACCGGCGTGGATAGCCAGGAACTCAACAGCAAGCGCGAGGACGTGCTCAACGGCATTACGGAAACGCTGCAACCGCAGTTTCAGGAAATCGGCGCCGAGTTTCGCCGGGCGCTCATTCGCGATGTTACCTTTCCAAAAATGATTCAGGAGTTGTTCGCGAAAGAACTGGAAGCGCGTATCCGCGCGCGCTCGGAGCTGGAAAACGCCCGCACTCAGGTAGCGGCGGCCCGCGCGTTAAAAAACGCCTCCGAAATGATGAAGGACGACGACAACATTCGCTTCTTACAGTTTATTGAAACAATGCAGAAGATCGCCGCGCGCGGGAATCATACTTTTGTCATTGGCGATGCGTTGCAACTGCCGCGCACGGATGTCAAAAAATAGAAGCGGAATAATTACCAGGGCGCGTAAGGCAAAACTCAAAAGGAAGCACAACCATGAAATGGATGAAAATGGCAACCCTGATAGGCGTGGCGCTATCGCTGGTATCCGCGGCGGCGTGGTTCTTTTTGATGTATGGCCAGGGATTGGTAAATTATCGCCTGTTGGTGTGGCTATTTCTGCCGGCCCTGCTCTTTTTCGGCGTCATGTTGATCGTATACTTAAAGGATGTGACCACCCTGCAGACCGGCCAGCGCATTCTGGCCATCGCCGTGCTGGTATTGAACTATCTGTTCTTAATTGTCTCGCAACCGATGTTACTGTTGATTCTGCTTCTGCGCAACGTTACAAATCAGTAAGCGCGATTCTTATTCCGATATTAACCATCTATTTTTGATATACACCCGCGGCGCGACTGGCTGGGAAATTAACAGGACTCTGCAGATCGAACTGTCACGTCGGTTTGCGTACGTAGTATCCAGGTCATTTCAATTCGATACTTCCTGTGTTACCAGTGCCATGCCCCTCGGCGAGTTCGGGGCGCTCATCAATCCGTTGGAGCTTAATAGTCCCGTGCCCGAGTCCAACGAGTACATATTTATATTGTTTGACCCGGTATGAGATACGTACACATAGCGGCCCAGGGGATCGATCACCATGTGCAACGGAGAAGTGCCGCCGGTGGTTATTGAATTGGGCGTGTTATCACTCAGCACACCCGTGCCCGAGATGTTATACTGACGAACCACTTGCGCTCCGGCGTTCCAGCAATTCACGAATGCATAACTGCCCGTGGGATCCACCACCACTTCGTTAGCCCAGGTGCTGGTGGCCGCGGACCCGTTGGCCGATAGAGCGCCCGTGGTGGGATTCACGGAATACGAGTAAATCATATCGTTGGATTGGGACGTCGCAAACATGTAAGCGCCGTCCCGGGTTATAGTTAAGCCGTTGGCCTGACCCCCGACAGTAGTATTGCCCAGGTGGGTCAGCGTGCCGTCTGCGTTGATAGAATGACGGCGGATCTCATTATTACAGAGGGCGTAAAAAAAATTTTGATTGGGATGGATGACAGATTCATTATTGCCCGTACATCCCGCCAGATTCGCGGGCGTATTCGCGGCGAGCTGTCCGGTTGTGGAATCCACAAGAAACATGTCGATGCCATCGCCGCCGATAAAACCGGCATAGGCGTACTTTCCATTGGGATGCACAATTATATTCAGCGAATCCGAGGCTGACGTCGCGATTGTGGCCGGGCTCAACGGCGACAGCAGACCGCTCAGCGCATCTACGTTGTACATATAAATTGCGGGTCCGGATCGATCAATGGCGTACAGAAAATTACCGTTGGGGTGGGCGGTCAGATACCAGGGATTGGAACCGGCGGCGATGTCGGAAGGAGTGTTGGCAGTCAGCAGACCGGTGCCATCGTCCACGGTAAACATGTTGATGGTGCCTCCACCCCCACCGTTGCCGGTGTACAGAAACTTCAGGACCGTTGTGGTCGAACTATTGCCCGTACCGGATCCCGTTGAGAGCAATCCCAATAGCGAAATCAGCTGCAAATCGTCGTTACCGGAGGCAGCATCGGATGGCAGCACACCGACGGTAGGGTGGCCGTAGAAACAGGAGAACGAGCCGGTTGAGACGAAAAGAACGATCAACCCGATCCGGGCCAACATGCGAATCATCTCGAAGCGACCTGATGACCTCTCTATACGCTCCGTCCGGCAACTTCTGTTGTCGAACCGATGCGCGCATTTCACTCTGTTCATTTAGAGTTACTATACACATCCAGCGCGCTTTTTCGACCCGGCGTATACGCCGACACTTAATACGAATAATAAAAGCGATTCTCGTCCGCGATGTTGAAACAATGCGTCTGCTTGAGTCAGTGAGATTTTGACACCGCAAGGTCCCGATACGCATCATGAAATCTTTTATTGGGTGAAATAGAATCGTTTTCGGAAAATTCGGACTTTAGATTGTGTAAGAAGAACATATTTACTTCTCCTACATTCTTGATGGGAATCGTCCCGCGTGGCTCGCATTCGAAAAACTCACGCACTTGATCGTAGGTCGCCTGCGATATGTTAATGCATCCGGGGTTCGAAGCGGTCTCCATACGCTGCGCCACGTTGACGGCATGGCCCCAGAGATCGTAAGTGAAACGATTATGCCCGACAATTCCGCCCATCACCGGACCGGAATCCACTCCGATGCGAATCTTCCAGGGAATCAATCCCACAGATTCCAGCTTATCCATCAATGATCGAATATACAGAGCTGAAATACAAATGTCCAGTGCGTGAGTTCGATTTTCGAGCGGAACTCCGCCGGCGCACATATAAGCGTCGCCGATGGTCTTTATCTTTTCGATGTTATTTTGTACACAGATAGAATCGATTTCAAGAAAAACGCGATTGAGTTCTCGAATTAGAATCTCCGGTTGCGTCGACCGCGTAATGTGCGTAAAGTCTTTGAAGTCGGTGAACATGATGGTGCTGGATTGAAATAAATGCGGCGGCGTGTCTCCCGACTTAACCAGGTCTTCTACCACTGGTCCCGGCAGAACCAGCTTCAACAATCGCTCCATATTCTTTTTTTCAAGTTCCACTTCCTGTTGCGATTCGAATGCCCGGCGACGCAGTCGTTCGAGCACTTCGGCAACGACAATGAGACCGACCGCAAGCATGCCCGGATTCAAGAGCGAGCGCAACATCTCGGAGTGCGGAGCAGGCAATAGAAACAGAGCAGACCCGAGCAGTATTATTGGTATGCATAACAGGGGTGCGTAGGTCCGTCCCCCACCGATCATTCCCGCAAAGCAAGCGAAGAGTGCGACAATCAAGCCCTGTATGCCGAGAAAGTATGCTTCGAACAAACCCTGGCGTACAAAATTCCAGAGAATTCCGACAATCATCAACATCAACGTATACAAGATCACAAGAAAAAACGCCCGGGCGCCGCGCGGATTCGTACGGAATCGAGTCATGGCCAGAATGAAGTATACGACAGACAAAACGATGACCGGCACGCGGAAATAGACATTCTGCGTATAACCGCTCAAAAAGAAATCGGAATAAACAAACACGCAGAGTCCGAAAATCAGCGCCGGCACCGCCCATCGAGCCAGACTCAAAACCGTCCGTTCCCGCTCGGCCCGATACAATTTTTCTGAATTCTCCGGACGTGTC
>JAGRMX010000340.1 GCA_020441025.1 Leptospiraceae bacterium | reverse complement strand
GGCAGGAGCGCTCGTGAGCGAAGGCCGTCTCAAACCCCGCCAGAAACTCGGTAAGTACATCGTAGAAAAGGTCATCGGTGAAGGTGGCTTTGCGACCGTTTATCGCGCCCGGGATACTATTGAAGATACGAAAGTGGCGCTGAAGATTCCACACGCCAGTTTCATAGGACGCAATGACCAGAAATCCCTGGAAATTTTTCGCAAAGAGGTCCGACTGACCGCCGCTCTGGATCATCCCAACATTCTACCCATCAAGAATGCGGATTTTATCGATAAACACTTTGTAATCGTAACCCCACTGGCCGAACAAACGCTGGCGGATCGTATTTCCACCCGGCTTTCCATTCGCACGGCCATCGACTATGCGCGCCAGATGCTGGAAGGGCTCGCGGAGGCGCACAATCATCGTATAATTCATTGTGACATCAAACCGGAGAACATGCTGCTTTTTTCCGGAAATCGACTGCGCATCACCGACTTTGGCATTGCCCGGGTGGCACAGCGCACCCTGCAGGTATCCGGCTCGGGTACGGTGGGCTATATGGCACCCGAGCAGGCCATGGGCAAATCCTCCTTCGCTTCGGATGTATTCTCTCTGGGCATGGTCCTGTGGCGGCTCTTTTCGGGCAAATTGCCGGAATGGCCCATGCACGATCCGCTGCCCGGATTGGATCGTCTGAGACAACGCGTGCACAAAGACATGATCGCGTTTCTATCAAAGTCCATTGAAATCGAACCGGCGCATCGTTATCCCGATGCGGAAGCCATGCTGCGCGCCTTTCGCCGCATAAAACGCGTGGCCGGAGGAACGACCCGTCGGCGCAAAAAACGCGATACCGGCGATGGCGAAGAATTGCAGCAAATCCGTTTTCGCCATTTTCAACGCCGACATGGTACCGAACTGGGAACACGTCATGAATGTCGACACTGCGGCGGTCCCATATCCGAGTCCATGCGCGCCTGTCCGTGGTGTGGAACGGAGCAGAAAAAATTTAAGGGCGAAACTCGTATGCCCGCGCGTTGTCCGCGCTGTAAACGCGGCATGAAACTGGACTGGAAGTTCTGCGCTTATTGTTACGGACCGGCGGTAGGACCGCGCTCCACCCGGGAATACTCGGACCAGAAATACACCGGCCGGTGCTCGAATAAAAGTTGTCCCCGCCGCGAACTGATGCCCTTTATGCGTTATTGCCCCTGGTGCCGACGAAAAGTAACGCAAACCTGGTCTATCTCCGGCACGCGAGAAAAATGTCCGTCCTGTCAGCAGGGTGTACTCAGTTCCTACTGGCATTACTGCCCCTGGTGTAAAAGCAGCCTGTCTTAATCGCCTTTAGAATTAATGGTTTTCAAATAGCGTCAAGCCTGTGCTCTGACCTGTAGAACGGACGCATTTCTGTACCGTGTGATGGGCAATTCCGACCGATCCGTTCGGTCTCCCGGTTCTTCGTAATGTATGATCACAATACCAGGGTATGAAATTGACGCGGAATTGTACCAGAGCGCCGGTTCCCTGATTTACCGGGCACGCCACAATCATCGCACCCTGGTAATTAAACTTCCCCGTAACGAGTATCCCACTCCGGGCGAAATCGCCCGTTATCAGCATGAGTATGAACTGGTCCGCAAGCTGAATAAGCAAAACATGAGCGGCGTGGTTCAAATGATCGCGCTGGAAAGACAGGAGCGACGTCCGGTCCTGATCGAAGCGTATGTTCCCGGTGAACCTCTGCGTGAACTCCTGCTGCGCGAAACACCCAAATTATTCAGCGTTCTGGACATGGCCGCGTCGTTCCTGCGCTGTCTGATCAACCTGCACGACAACGGAATCCTGCACCTGGATATCCAACCCTCGAACCTGATCTGGGACCGGGAGCAAAAAGAAATCACTCTGATTGATTTTGGCAGCGCCACCTTTCTGGCGCATCAGAATCCGGAAGTGATCGGCGTGGACCAGGCCGACCTGGTGCGGCTGGCGCACATATCGCCGGAACAGAGCGGTCGCATGAACCGTCCGGTCGATTATCGCAGTGATTTTTATTCTTTCGGCATTTTGCTATTCGAGCTGCTCACCGGCCGGGTGCCGTTCGAATCGGCAGATCCTCTGGAATTGGTGCACAGTCATCTGGCGCGTACAGCCCCCCGTGCAAATAAATTTAATTCGCATGTACCCGAACAACTGGCGGAGATCACCGCGCGCCTGTTGGCCAAGAATCCGGAAGACCGCTACCAGAGTGCCGAAGGGATTCTACACGACCTGGAAACATGTCGCCGGCACTTGCTGGCAAACGGTCAAATACCCGCCTTCACACCGGGGGAGAAAGACGTAAGCGATCGATTTCGTCTTTCGCATAAACTGTATGGTCGTCGTACAGAGTTTGAAGAAATCGATCGTATTCTGAACGAATTGAAAAACGGTACCGCCGCCCTGTTGCTTTTGCAGGGCGAAGCCGGTATCGGCAAAACCGCGCTGGCGTCCGCCATGCAACGACGGCTGCCGGTTATTCAAGGCCGCATGATAAGCGGCCAGTATGATGAAATCAAAAACAATCAACCGTACAGCGCTCTGATTACGGCGCTTCAGGATCTAACCCGCCAGCTCTTAACCGAAAGTGAAGAGCGTCTGCAAGCCTGGCGCGCTTTAATCAACGATGCCCTGGGCGATCGTATTTCCGAATTGCTGGATGTGTTACCCGGGTTGGAAGCGGTGCTGGGCGCGCGCAGTTTGCCCGACAACGGGTCGCCCGCACAGGAACCGGGCAGTCGTTTTCAAAGCTTGCTGGTGCAATTTGTAAAACTGTTCGCCCGGGAAGAATCACCTTTGGTACTCTTTCTGGATGATATTCAATGGATCGATCGTTCCAGCGTCGATTTTCTACATGGGTTGTATACCGATCCCGAATTGCGATTCATTTTGATTGTATGCGCTTATCGACCTCAGGAAGTTCCGTCCAATCATCCCTTTCAGCAATTGCTGGATCGGATTCGCCGCAACGGTTATGAATGGTTCAGCATCCAACCCCGCGCTCTGGATATCGGCGATATTGTGCGTCTGCTGGCCGATTCGTTGGGCAATGCCCGGGAAGATTGTCGTTATCTGGCGGAGGTGGTCTATCAGAAGACCGGCGGAAATCCGTTTTTTATCCGGGAGTTCCTGACGCACCTGTCCGAAAGCCGGCTGATCTATTATGAGGATCACTGGCGCTGGGACTTAAACCGCATTCAAAGTACCGGCATCACCGAAAACATAGTCGAACTTATGGGCGAACGCATACGGGCATTACCGGAAGCCACCCAGCGCGTGGTGCGTCTGTCGGCCTGCCTTGGTTCGCGCTTTTATATCGATACCCTGGCGGGCGTGTACGGGTCGGATGAAGAATCGACCATCCATGATTTGATACCGGCCATCAACGAAGGCATGATTCTGTTCGGCGACGAAAGCGCGTCGTTCGTACACGATCGTATCCGCCAGGCGGCCTATCATCAGCTCAGCGCCGACGAACGTAAACAAGCTCACTATCGCGCCGGACAGATCCTGCTTAACAACTCGCCCGATGATTTACTCAAAAAGCGCATTTTTGTAATTACCGATCATTTGAATGAAGCTATTGATCTGATAACCGAAAGTAAAGATCGCCTGCAGTTGGCGCGGTTCAACCTGTTGGCCGGCAAACGTTCCAGGCAGGCCGCAGCGCACGACGCCGCCCGCACGTATTTCGAAAGGGGCATGTCGCTGCTGCCTGAGGATCACTGGAGTTCGCATCCGGAACTCTCCCGGGATCTGTTTTTCAGCAGAGCGGAAAGCGAGTTCATAAATAATAACCTGGAACAGGCCGACAACTTCTTTCAGATTCTACTCAAACATGTGGAGAATTTAAAAGATCGTTTACGCATTTATGAAAGTCTGGTAGCTCTGCATACCAGCCAGAATCGACCGGAGACCGCGCTGCGCATCGGTCGCGAAGCGTTGCGACATGCCGGCATTGAATTGCCTCACGAGCATGAAACCGGTCGACTGCGTTTCTGGCGTCAGTATATTCGCCTGCGCTGGATGTTGTCGCGAAGGACGGATAGCGAACTGATCAACGCGCCCCAGGTGCGCGACTCGGTCCAGCAGGTAGCCATGCGCATTCTGGTTAACTGCGCCACTCCCGCCGCTCAGATAAACCGACATTACTATTACGGACTGGTGGTCCGGATGATGCTCTTCATTCTGGAATGCGGAAACGTGGAGTGCTCGCCGTGCGTATTCGCCATGTACGCCTCTTTGAATATTTCGCGTTTTAA
>JAGRMX010000033.1 GCA_020441025.1 Leptospiraceae bacterium | reverse complement strand
CAAATCATTGAAGAATTGAATCAGGCCGATGCGCGCGCGGCCATTCCCATGACTCGCCGGCTGAATCCCATTCGACAACGTTTGGCCGCACTGACGGACGAATGTCCCGAGAATTTCGCGCACTTGAGTTACTTGGTCGAAGCGGAGTATGCGCGAATCAATAAAGACTACGGCAACGCCATCGAACTATACGATCGAGCCGCTCATAATGCGCGCTTGAATGATTTTTCACTGTACGACGGCCTGGCCTGCGAACTGGCGGCTCGTTTCTATCTTTCCCTGGATAAGAGTCGCTTTGCGGCTATCTATCTACGCGACGCGCGACAGGCCTACTTAAACTGTCGCGCTACGGCCCGCGCCAGTGAACTGGAAATTCGTTACGAAAGCGTTTTTAACGCGCGCGCCAACGCGGAAATGGCGGCGACGGAACCGGTACTGGCTATCGAAGCACCCGATGCTGGTGATGCACATCCGGTCGTAGCCATGGATGAAGCCACTCTCACGCATACGCTGAGTGCCGGTGATGGAGCGGTAGAACTGGATAACATGTCCATCATTAAAGCATCCCAGACCATCGCCGGAGAAATTCATCTACCCGCTTTGCTTGAACGCATGTTGATGATTGTAATGGAAAATGCCGGTGCGCAACGGGGCGCTTTTATTCTGGAAAGCGAAGGCCGATGGTTAATTCAGGCCCAGGGGTCCGTGCGTGACGCGCATATCACCGTGTTAGAAAACCTACCGTACGAAGAAAGCGCGCTCATTGCCGTCGCAATCGCTCGACTGGTGGAACGCACCGGCGAGTCGATTGTATTGAGCGACGCTTCCGCCGATGAGCGCTTCCAGAAGGATGCGTATGTAAAGGAGCATCGCCCGCGCTCGGTACTGTGCATGCCGATTAAAAAAGCGGGTCGCGTGGTAGGTATCCTGTATCTGGAAAACAACAGCGCCCGCGGTGCCTTTACCGCCGAACGCATGCGATTGTTGGATATGCTATCTTCACAAATCGCAACTTCGGTTGAGAATGCCACATTGTATACGAATCTGGAAAAGGCGCTCGAGCAGGAGCGCCTTGCCAAACAGGCGCAGATCGAACTCAATCGGGCCTCCACCCGCTTTGTACCGTCGGCCTTTTTGACTTTGCTGGGCCAGGAAAGTCTGGTAAATTTGCGCATCGGTGAGAATACATCGGAGCAACTGGCGGTTATGTTCGCCGACATCCGTAGCTTTACTTCCTTATCGGAAAAAATGTCGCCGTCGGATAACTTTCGTTTTATCAACAGTTACTTGAAACGCATGGGACCGGTGGTGCGCGAACACGAGGGCTTCATCGACAAATACATCGGCGACGCCATCATGGCGCTGTTTCCTTCCGCCAACGACGGAGTGGCCGGCGCCGTTTCTATGTTGCGGGCGTTACGTAATTACAATGAGGAGCGGGAACGCGATTCCTTTGCTCAAATAGAAATCGGCATCGGGATACATTCCGGTCCGGTCATGCTGGGAATCATCGGCGAAGAACATCGTCTGGAAGGCACGGTAATCGGCGATACGGTGAATCTGGCCTCCCGGCTGGAAGGATTGACCAAGATATACGGCGCGCCCCTTGTTATCAGCGGCAATACCCTCGAGCAGCTAAAAGATTCCACAGAATACGAAACGCGTGTTTTAGATCGAGTACGCGTAAAAGGCAAAAACGAGCCGGTGGAAATTGTAGAAATACTGAATGTGGAATCGGAACCCATGCGTGCGTTGAAAAATGAAACCAGATCGGATTTCAATGCGGCCGTTCAATTGTATCGTTCCGGGGATTTTAGCGCCGCCGAAAGGGCTTTTTTAGAAATCCATCATAAGAATCGTGAAGATCGGGCAGTAATGCTGTTTATTCAAAGGGCGCGTACACATATCAAAAAAGGCACACCCGGCGATTGGATCGGGTATGATAGTCTTTCCAGAAAGTGATTCCGCGACCGGCTGGCAGAATCAATAGCGTATGGTACCATGAATTACAGAAACAGAAATCGACACGTATATTGCGTATATTTCATCGCTTTGTCTTTTATACTTATCGGTTTTGCGCAATGCAATCGTCGTTCTGAGTATATAGTACGGCCGGCCTGGATGTTTGAGGGCTGGGCCTGCGAACCGCAATTGAATCGCCTGCACGAATCCGTGGAAGACTACTGCGCTTCCGAATCGAAACGCGAATGGGTGTTCTTAAAATTTACCGCCCGCGCTTCTGAGCGGGCCGTGGCGTCCGAAAACAACGCGCATATGGAAGGATCCTGTCGCGCAATGGCGAATGATTTCATCCGCCAACCCGATGCGCTTCAGCGTATGGTCTATGACATGCAGGGCTGTTGTTCCGCGACCGATTGTGGCTTGCGTACGGAAGCTTATGATACGATTCAACAGTTGACCGCCAACTCGCAACGAATGGTTTATAACTGCTGCCCGTTGGACATTGAAACCGGACACTGTAGTGCCGATAACGAATGGCGGGAATGCCGGTGCCTGGGTGTGGTGCATGTTCCGGGCGGCCAGGATGCTCTGCAAGCGGCGCTGTCCGAAGAGTAAGACCATTGAATGCAGTTGACGTCATAACTTAGAATCATCTGAGAATAGAGTTGTACGCAGAGACACGCCCACTATCTTTTAGATGCAATCCCGTAAATGATCTGCCCGATGTACATGAACGCGTTCGCCTGCGAGTGGATGGCGATGCCGAACAGTTGGAGTTGGAAGCCGAGCACCCCGGTCTGACATTTGCCGATGTGAGCGGAATGGATCATATATCCGTGGAATCTGGACAATGTCTTTCGGCGCGCCGGGATTTTGGCTTTTACATGGATTGCTAACTTTGTTGACCAACCGCGACAGTGATTCCTCCAGTTGCAACCGCAATCAGAACAAAAAGGCTTGCACCGGGACACGAACCTACCAGCATCGCATATACCCCATGGGGTAATAGGAGAATCGGGCGATGAACATGTGGTTGGTCATTGGAGCGGGAACTCTGATTGTTTTGTTTTTTCTCTGGAATCGGCTGGGGCGCGCCTCCGCCGCAAAAGTAAAAGAACACCTGGATAGGGCCGCGCTGGTAGTCGACGTACGCACTCCACAGGAGTTTCGAGGCGGTCATTTTCCCGGCGCCATGAATCTGCCGCTGGACTCACTTCAGAACGGCTTACGGAAGCTGGGCCAGAAGGACCGGCCGATTGTAGTGTACTGCGCCTCGGGCATGCGCAGTCGCATGGCGCGGCGTATCCTGCATTCTAACGGTTACATAAACGCCATCAATGCCGGCGGCTTGCACGCCATGATGCGGCACGCGCAATAAATCCACATTCTCTATTGATTGAATGTGGTAGATTCAGCCGGAATAATCTCCGCGTGCTCAGCTACTTTCAAATGAACGCTCGTTATTTTTATACCGCTACGGCCCAATCGCGCAAGCTCGCCGGATAAGAATTTGTACATTTTCCAGGCAATCGGCAAATTCACCTGCCCCACGGCCGATAAAGGCGACTCAAGCTGCCAGCGTGTAATTCGTCCCCAACGAGTATTATAAATTTTCCGATTCGCGCGTTCAACAAAGCCAACAATAGAATCGCGGATCAATACAAGCTGAGCTCTATCTACATGAGGTGCGTGTATCTCAATACTGCATAAGCGCCAGGTATCTGAATCATTATCCGGGCGTTCAAAAATTTCAAAATCACCATTGAACTCATACGGCAAATTATCGCGCCAATTTCGATAGGAGACATAACGAACGAGAGCATACAATCCGACAAGGGGGCCGATAAGCGCCAACAGAACGAATGGCAATGACCATAACAGATGGAAACGGACATACATCAAGAAAGCCAGGCCCGCGCCGAGTCCGCCCAGCATCAGCGCGGTCCAGCCAAAGGATTCCACCGAAAGCCCGCTCATCATTCGAAGCATCCCCAAAAAACGACTTGTTTGCATACTACTCACCCGATTCAATCGCATGCTCTTAGCGATACAACTCCGACACCCAATACTATAGAATGCGATACCCGTCTCTGCTTTGCAACACGAAATCCATTGATGTTTAATGTATGCTCTTAATAATGACGGAAACACATTCCAAATAACATACGCAAAACAAAAAGCTGAACCTGGAATCGATTCGGGAGTATTAAATGAATATTGATAAAAGCAAACCGGTCCTGGTAACAGGCGCTACCGGCTATGTAGCCGGCTGGGTGGTAAAACGTCTATTGGAAGAGGGCCTCATCGTGCATGCGGCCGTACGTGACCCCGAAGACCCGGCTAAGTTGAAGTACTTAAATCAAGTTGCTCGGAACGCTCCAGGAACTATCAAATACTTCAAGGCCGATTTGCTGAAAAGCGGTTCATTCGCCGATGCCATGGCGAATTGTCAGGTAGTATTCCATACAGCCTCTCCGTTCAAAACAGATGTAAAAGATCCGCAAAAAGAACTGGTCGATCCGGCCCGACTGGGCACGCGCAACGTTCTGGAAGAAGCCAATCGCGTGGAATCGGTTAAACGAGTGGTGGTTACCAGCAGTTGCGCCGCAATATACGGCGACAATGCGGATTTACTGGATACCCCCGACCATGTTTTCACCGAAGATGTGTGGAATACCAGCGCTTCCCTCGATCACCAGGCGTATTCATATTCAAAGACCGTAGCCGAACAGGAAGCGTGGAAAATGGCCGAAGCTCAATCGAACTGGAAACTGGTGGTGTTGAATCCTTCGTTAGTCATGGGACCGGGCATCAATCCCTTTGGAACTTCCGAAAGCTTTAATATTATTCGTCAACTGGGAGACGGCACACTTAAAACCGGAGTACCACAGATGGGATTCGGACTTGTAGACGTGCGGGACCTGGCGGAGGCACACCTGAAAGCCGCCTTCATGGAAGGCGCACAGGGCCGCAATATCATTTCCGGTCACAACACGGATTTTCCCGAAATGGCCGCCGTCCTGCACGAAAAGTTCGGCGCCCAATATCCGATCCCTAAAAGCACGGTGCCGAAATGGCTGCTCTGGCTGGTAGGCCCCATGATCAACAAAGTGCTCACACGGAAAGTGGTCATGCGTAACGTAAACTATCCGTGGAAGGCCGATCACAGTAAAAGCGTACGCGAACTTAACATGACATATCGCCCGTTAAAAGATTCTTTACAGGAATTTTTTCAGCAGATGATCGATTCCGGACAATTACCGACTCCCGGGAGGACATGAGGGAAGCATTGGATTGATGTTATCGACGGCCGCAATTATCCGGTATTACGCTGACATTGTTTTTTTGATTGTTTATTATGAAGTTTCAACATTGATTTACGTGTAGCGTAAATACATTGAGGTTTATGGCATGCTTATACTATCAAAAATAATAAGAAAAAATGCACTCTTCTGCGGCGTGTTTCTATGTTTATTTTCGGTCGTCGGTACTGCGATACTTGCCGAGCCCACAAACGATCCCGAAACCGTAGAAATTGATTTTAAGCGCGAGGCCGGTCAAACTTACGTTCTGGAACATTATCAAGAAAAAGATGTGGGCCGTGGTTCACGGGCAGTGCGTGTAAAAATGAAAACACTCATTGACGTAACTGTGGATAAATTCGGTGCGGAGGGCATCCAGATTACCTGGACGTATCGACGACCGGAAATTCTCGAACCGCAAACCGACGAGATGAGCCCCCTGACCGCATCCATACTGAAAATGGTGGAAGGTATGCGTTTCGTTATACAAATCAATGAATCCGGCGGAATCCAACTGATAAATATCGATGAAGTCAAAGAACTCTCCAGTCGCGCTATCGACAGGATACTGGAGGATGAACAGTTTAATGAATTTACAACCCAGCAAAAGGAACAATTTCGCACCGTTATCAGGAGTATGATGAGTGAAGAAGCTATATCCCGGGATGCTCTGGAAGCATTCAATGCCATGTATTTTCTGATGGCCCAGACCTGGCCAATCGGTACGGAAGTGCCGATGGAAGCGTCATTTCCCACAATGTTCGGCGGCGAAGTCTCTGCCCGAGGTCATGTAATCATCAAATCCGTCGATGGGGAAAAGGGAGTATTGAACGCATTCACTCAATTTAACGCGGATCCGGATGAATTCGAGGCGTTAATGCGCCAAACATTTGAGCGATTGGGCAAAAGTTTGCCGGCGGAAATTCCCGAACTTAACATGAGCGAGACAGCCAATTACTTAATCGACTACGAAGAAGGCATTGTACTTGAATTGGAGTATCGCCGAACGGTCGAAGTCATGAATCAAAAGCGGGAACAACTGTGGCGTATTCGAACCTTACGGGATACGTCGATTCAGGAAGCAAGAACGGAGTAGCGATGATGTAGGTTTCTGATCGGAGCCCAACGATTTAAATCATATGGGACGAAATTGATTCTTATCTGAGCAGAGAAAATGTTCGTACCGGGCGGGCGTCAACGCTCGCATTTCAGCTGGCAGGTTTTCCACCAGAAGAAAGCGCGCCCCTGGAATTAATTCCCAATCGCCTTACACCTTCTTTCGTCCCGCCATGCAAATACTTTCTCCGGCTCCAGACCCATATTCGCACCGATCCCGAGCGCGGTATCGAACGACATCAGCGGACCGATGCTAAACACCTTCAGTTGGTATGATTCCACCAATGCCATCAACTCATCGAATGTTTTACTTGCTCTGATTCTCCTGAGATTTAGTTTTAAAGTCTTTTGCCATTCAGACATTGATTGGCGTCGAATTCGGCGCAGTCCCATTTAAGTCGAACAGGAAGTTCGACTTAAACCGATGGCTACAATACACTCAGGGAAAATGAAGAGACAGGCAAGAATTATTTCAGGCAGTCAGAAAAAAGGTCGCCGAATGGGAGAGCGCATCACTTTGCTCCCGGGCGTGGGTAATGCGATATTCCTGCATAATGCGAGCTATACGCGCATCCTCTTCAATTACAGCCGCCGGATCCAGTGCTTCCACCTGTGAACCGGCTTCCGCCCTCAGGGCCTCAAGCGCTTTTTCAACCTGGTTCTCTAAGATTTCCATCCGCACCATGCTCCCTTCAGGTTGTTCTTGTACTGATTGAATTCAGGTACAAGCACTTTATCTATTCTGGAACCACCGTCTTCGGTTAAAGAGAGCAGCCCATTTGGATAAATCAGACTGATAATGGATGTCCGGTAATCCTTGCCGGTGGCGTCAATCACCACCATCCCGCCGACTTTCCCCTGCCTGTACTGTGCTTCTGACGAGAGCTCCGCAATCCACACAAATTTGGGCATCCGGGTAGCAATTAATAATTGCCGTATTGACTGTTTCAGCGTAGTATTCGCGGTCAATCGGAATTTAAAAGAACGCGTCGATGTCAAGAAAAAACGCAGCACAATATTGCCACGGAACCCCGACTTTTGCAGACCATATATGGGGCTGTCCAATATTTCTGTGAGCAATTTCCGTGCGGTCTTGGCCTCCAGAAAGATCCGGGGATAGAGCGGCACAACGATCGATGTGATTTTAGCGCCCTGCCAAATTAAATCCGCGCGCCCGGAAACAGGGTCGGCCGGGTCTATAATTGAATATGGCGGTATGTTGTCATCAATGACAACATACTTTACGGGTAAATCCGCAGTATCGACAATCGAGAAACCGCAGATTGATACTGTATAGCCTTGCAGATCCGTTGGCAAAGCAAATTGCTGATGCCCGATGACAACAATCGCATGACCGATATTATTGTTTTTCAATCCCGCGATTATCGGTATCCCCGATTCTACATAATAACGGACGGTTCGCATAAAATCTTGCTCCTGGCTTGAATAAACTTTTGTTCCAAAGCCAAAACCTGAAAGCGCTTTTGAAATCTGATATATCGTCAACCCATCACTGGGCACCATGCGCGAAAAAGAAACATCTGCGAGCGCTCTGGTTATCGCGGAGGGCAAAACACATGGGTAGTCCGGATACCGACTGCTGTAATATTCCATAACAGACCATATGGTCGTTTCAGCACAAGTATGCGTAATGCTATCCTGGGATGTATGCGGAAAACCATGAACGACCAGTTTAGTACCGCCAACCAGAGTCTCTGAGCGCGCAAGACAACAGAGGAACGATGGAGCATTCAAAGCTTCCGGTGAGATTACGTTTCGTCCGATCGGCTTCTCAGTCGGCCGGATAACCAGATACCCGAGGAATATCGATTGAAGCTGTTCAGCCTTATCGTAATTATAAAAAAAATCCCGATCTACTGACTCTTTAAAAAAGCAAACCCGAAGACAATCACGATAATACGGAAGATGTTTAGAAGCGTAATGATGATAGTATGAGTCCCGATAGAGACGATCAACGTAAGGTGAATCGAGATGGACCCAGCACTCGCTCTGGAAGGGTCGAATGAAGTCCGCAACCATCGCTTTTATGACAGATCCGCTCGGGAGATTTTTTTCTTTCGCAATCTTCTCCAGTTTATCAGGCAAATGGGCGATTTTGAGAACGTCTGTTCCTATACCGGACATGCTGTCCGGGTATATCGGTTCTGAAAACCTGTAAACTCATTTATCAAATACGGATATATAAAAGTAATTTTTTACCATGACCCAGGAATGCTCTGATTCGCCGGCAAGCCACTATCAAAAAAATTTCATGCAGCCTCAAATGAGCGATCTCAGAATTAACATCAATGCGCGATAATCACATTGCACTGCGCAGTCAGAACGAAAAACGATAATCATTAAACTGCACAACTTATTTAACAGACTGCTCCGTGGTGGAAGCAAAGAACGAAATGCACGGAGGCATGCAGTCCCATTTAAGTCGAACAGGAAGTTCGACTCAAACCGATGGCTACAATACACTCAGGGAAAATGAAGAGACAGGCAAGAAGTGTGGGCCCTCAGGGACTTGAACCCCGGACCAAAAGATTATGAGTCTTCTGCTCTAACCAACTGAGCTAAGGGCCCTCTATAAAAAGCTGCTCGTGAGCGACAGAAATCGACGGGATGGCCGACGAACAGTTTCGAGTAACAGTTCCCTGCCGGCCGCTTCCCTCGCAATCAAAAAACACACCGTCACCTGTAAAGTTCGAGGCCCGGGTGGCCGTAGTTCATATGGGGAGAATACGGAGATTCTCTCCGAATAATTCAAACAAAATCGCACCCGGAAGAGTCCAGATATATATACACCGGGTAAGTGAGGAACACGGATGTACCTGCTGAATGATGGAAGAACTCTAGAAATTTCGTTCGATAGCACCTCGGCCTTCAGTTCGACCGAGGAACGGGCTACGATGATTACGCATATACGCAATTCGCGCTTGCCGCTGGTGATTCTGCTACGTAAGAATTTTCATCCCACTCCCGTGGAAACAATGTTCCTGCGCGAAGTGATCAATACCGTACATCGCGCCGGTGGGCGTGTAAAAATTTGCACTACGTCAGCCAATCATGCGGCCGGTATGCTGGCCTCCTGATTCGATCGAAATTAACCGCATAGCAAGCTACCTTAGTTATTCCCATTCACGTGTAAAAAATATTAATTTGCTCTAAAAACAGGGAACCCGCAGATCCTCCCGACCGTCTTTTGAGCAATGTGGACACGGAGAATCCAATTGAAAGAATTGATCCGCAAAGCGCATGCTTACCGCTTCCTGGTCATTCCATTGTACTTCGCAGGCGCGGTATTTTCCATTATTCTCAGCCGGGAAGTAGAAATGGAACAGGCCGTTCGAGATCACTGGCAAATGCGCGAAGCTGCCGAACAGGAAATTCCCGCCCGCATTGTCAGCATCGCGGCGCGCTACGAAGGGCGCGCGTACGCTTTTGGTGGAACCGGTGTTGGAACCGGTGTTACAGATCGGGGCTTTGATTGTTCCGGTTTTACGCAGCAAGTTTACCGGGAAGCGGGATTTCGAATACCACGCACATCACGCGAGCAATATCGCCTGTTGAAGGCATCGGAAGAGCCCCTGCCGGGGGATCTATTGTTCTTTGCCATTGACGGCGATTCCATAAGTCACGTAGGTATCTTTACCGGCGACGGTAAGTTTATTCATGCGCCCAAAACAGGCGATTCCGTACGCTATGAAGAACTGCACGTTGACTACTGGCGTGATCGTTATCGCGGTGCCCGGACGGTGCGTTGATATGACGCTAAATCATCGCACAATACATTCAAAGCATCACACTATGCATTCGTCCGTCCCGTTCTTACGAGCAAAGGCGATTAGACTCCGGAAACATCTAATAATAGTTGCCATTCAACGGTACTCAACGAGCATCGATGCCGATACCGATGGCTTCCTCATTCTGGAATAATCAACGAAAACCGATCGTTATTCTGGCGGGTCCGTTGCTGGGATCTTTGCCGGTTCTATTCGGTCTCGACACGCAACAGCCCGCCATTGAACGCACCGCCGCCGTCGCCATTTGCATGGGCGTCTGGTGGATCGGTGAAGCGGTACCGTTGGCGGTAACCGCATTGTTACCGCTTGTTTTGTTTCCGCTGCTGGGAATATCATCCGGTAAGACCATCGCCTCCGCATACATTAATTCCACCATCTTCTTATTTCTGGGCGGTTTTCTGCTGGCATTGGCTATGGAACGCTGGGATTTGCATCGACGCATCGCGCTGCGCATTATCACCTTATTCGGAGATCGCCCACCTTTACTCTTGCTGGGATTCATGCTGGCTGCCGCCGTTTTATCCATGTGGATTTCTAATACGGCCACGGCCGTCATGTTATTACCCATGGTGCTGGCCATCATCACGCGCCTTGAATACAACGGCGAATCCGGGCATGTCCATGTTACGCGTTCACCGGATGCGCGCATTCCAACCGATCGCTCCAGTAATGTGGAAGTTGGTCGTCTCGGACGCGTACTGTTGATCGGTACGGCTTATGCCTGTTCTATTGGCGGTGTGGGTACTTTGATAGGTACGCCGCCCAATCTGATTTTGCAGCGTACATATCAAATCACGTTTCCCGATGCGACCGCTATTGGTTTCGCCGATTGGATGATATTCGGCATTCCGCTGGCATTCATTGCGCTTCTGATTGCCTGGTTGTTGCTATTGTTGATGTTTCGTATTCGCTTTCAAAAAAGCGATTATTTGCATAATGATACTTTACGTGCCGAGTATCGCGCGCTGGGTGCAATTCGTTATGAAGAAATAATCGTTATCATCGTTTTTACATTCACCGCCCTGCTATGGATTTTCCGGGAGAGCATCAGCATTGATTTCGGTGCGGAGGCGCAATTCATCATTCCCGGCTGGAGCGGTCTTTTAAAAAATGGCGATTATCTGGATGACGGCACCATCGCCGTGGCCATGAGCATTGTTTTGTTCATCATTCCGGCCGGCAGGGAAGCCCGCGCAGGAAATCAGGCCCATCGCATTCTGGACGCGGACGTGTTTCGCAAGGTGCCCTGGGGTATTGTGTTATTGTTCGGTGGAGGGTTTGCTCTGGCGGAAGGGTTTCAATCCAGCGGCCTGGCTGAATATCTTACCCGTTATCTGGGTGAGTTAAACACCTGGCCTGTACTGCTGATGATTCTGGCAATCACCACAATGATGATTTTCCTGACCGAGTTCACGTCCAATACGGCCAGCACCCAGATGATGTTGCCCGTGCTGGCTCAGGTGGCCATTGCGCAGGCTCAGCCGCCCCTGTTATTAATGATACCGGCTGCGGTAGCCGCATCCATGGCTTTTATGATGCCGGTCGCCACTCCGCCCAACGCAATCGTATTCGGCAGCGAGCGCCTGCGCGTTATCGACATGGCCCGACCCGGTCTGGTATTAAACCTGATAATGAGTCCGGTGATTTGCGCGCTTACCCTGCTGTTTATGCACGACGGTAACTTTCCTTGAGCAACTGTTAAGAAAATTGCACCGCGCTTCAATTTTCTCTGATAATGTCGGCTCCCAACGCCCGCAAACGATCATCGATACGTGTAAAACCGCGATCAATCTGCAACACATTCTGAATGATCGATTCCCCGGTGGCCGCCAGGGCCGCCACCAGCATGGCCATCCCGGCTCGAATATCGGGACTGGAAACCGTCGCGCCGAACAACTGAGAGGGTCCCATCACCAGAGCGCGGTGCGGATCGCATAAAACGATTTTAGCGCCCATGGAAATCAAACGGTCCGTAAAAAATAATCGCGATTCAAACATCTTCTCGTGAATGAGCACCGTGCCTTTGCATTGAGTGGCGGTCACCAGCGCTACCGATGTCATATCCGCGGGAAAACCCGGCCAGGGAGCGTCGTCAACCCGCGGTACGGCTCCGCCCAGATCGCTAACAATTTCCAGCGATTGATCGGACGGCACCAGCAGACCATCGTCTTCGGCGCGGGTCTCGATGCCCAGCCGCGAATAGATCAATCGAATCATGCGCAGGTTTTCCAGATCCGCATCTTCAATTAACAGTTCTCCGCCGGTTACCGCAGCGAGCGAAATAAAACTGCCCACCTCCAGATAATCGGGACCGATGCGATGGGGCACGCCCTTCAAGCGCTCCACACCCTGAATGCGCAGAATATTGGACCCCACACCCTCGATATGGGCGCCCATCCCGATGAGCATACGACAGAGTCCCTGAACATGCGGCTCACTGGCCGCGTTGCGAATGATGGTTTCGCCTTTGGCAAGCACCGCCGCACACAGCGCGTTCTCCGTGGCGGTCACCGACGCCTCGTCCAACAGCAAATCGGTTCCGCGCAAACGATCGCAGGTCAGTTCGAAACCGTCAGGAAACATTTTGATTCGGGCGCCCAATGCTTGCAACGCCAGGATATGCGTATCCAATCGCCTGCGACCGATGCGGTCACCGCCAGGACGGGGCAGGAACACGCGCCCATTGCGCGCTAACAGCGGTCCCGCAAGGGTGACCGAGCCGCGCAACTGACTGACCAGGTCGACGGGCAATTCGCTTTTAATGTCCCCCCCGGCCTGAATGCGCAGCCGAGTCGCATCACCCTGAATCTGCTCAACCTTCGCACCCAGATGTTGCACGATCTTTTGAATGATCTGCACATCTTCGATAGGCGGCACATTACTCAGGACGACCTCATCTTCCGTCAACAGGCAGGCGGAGATGAGCGGCAACGCTTCATTCTTATTGCCCTGCGGTTTAATTTTTCCGGAGATCGGATTGCCACCGGTAACCCGGAATATAGTACGATCGGCACTCTGCATACCAGGTGAGTCCCGCGCCAATCGACCCGTGTCTACTGGAAAAAAGGCGATTCGATCGGCTTAATGGAATCTGATAGCGCGCCTGCTGCGCGGCCTTATCGGTTATTGACCGAAGTCTTCCGGTTTCGATATTGACGGCAAGTCGCAGGTCGACCCGGGAAAAACTATTTACCGGTTCTGATTCTATTACCGGGATGCCGTATGTCCGATTCTATACCGGTCGTTCTGACAATTGCCGGCAGCGATAGCGGCGGAGGCGCCGGCATCCAGGCCGATTTAAAAACCTTTCAGGCATTCGCCTGTTTCGGCACGACGGCTATCACCGCCATTACCTGCCAGAATACCACCGGCGTATCCGGCGTGCAGGCCGTTGATCCGGAAATTGTGGCCGGTCAATTGCATGATGTGTTGATTGATTTTCCGATAGCGGCGGCCAAAACCGGCATGCTGTTCTCGGCGCCCATCATCCGGGCCATTCAACATACTTTAAAGCAAGACGCCGCTCTGAGTCGCGATACAAAACACATTTCGGATAAACTGAGATTGGTAGTGGACCCGGTAATGGTCGCTTCCAGCGGTGATCGCCTGCTACAACGCGACGCGGAAGAGGCCTTGATTGCGTTCATGCGCGAATGCGCCGCGTTGATCACGCCCAATCTACCTGAAGCGGAAGTCATTCTGAACAAATCCATCTCCGACGTGGATGAGGCCGCCCTCGAGTTATTCTCCCTGACGGGCGCCTGCGTTTTGATCAAGGGCGGCCATCGCCTGGCGGAGCGTACTTCCGCAAACGAATCGATCGATGTTTTTTATGACGGCCGGGATATCCACCATATCAGCCGGCCGGTCCTGTCCGGTCGTAACACCCATGGCACCGGCTGTACGCTCAGTGCCGCTATTGCGGCCGAACTGGCCCGCGGCACGGAAATGCATGCCGCCATAGAATCCGCCCGGGATTATCTGCATGGCGCCATGCAACACGCACCGGGATTGGGCAAAGGCATCGGTCCGTTGAATCATATGTGGCGGGATAGCATCTGAAAACGTCGGGCGTGTCTGCCGGTCATCACGACCGGGATTGCGACTGAGAGAGTAGCTGAGTACAACTATCATGCGAAACTCTTTTTTCCGAGCTCAGGGCGTGGCGTACCCGGAGGAATCAACGATAGATATCTTTTCTATGGCCTATGTCCAGTACAGTAATGGTTAGCGCCTCGTCGTTTATTTCATAAATGACTCGATAATCACCGATGCGGATACGCCAGCCATCACGACCGGAAAGCTTGCGACTACCGGGGGGCCTCGGGTTTTCCGAAAGTGAAATTAAGACCGGCTGAATCCTGCTGCGGATGGTTCTATCAAACGCGGCCAGCTGGCGCTGCGCGCGGCGGAGAATGGATACTTCGTAATTCACCGGGGATCATCAAGTTCGGTGAGAGCCTGCTTCAATGGGATGGCATCAGCGCCGGATGCTTTCGCTTCATCATAGGCTCGGATGTCATCGAGTTCTTCTTGTGCATCAAGCATCTGACGGTAGGTTTCCATATCCAGCAACACACCGGTACGGTTTCCATTTTCATCGATTACAAACTTTGCGGGAGAATGTGCCATGCTACTACCCTCTCACCCTTATTTTAAGGACTCCCTTTTTGCGCCGTCGAGCCAAATTTCGGACCTTGATCCGCAAAAGCCACTCTGGGTTTGAGCTCTGGATCGTCCTGAATCGGCCCTTTGATACTCCGCCTGGCGGATCATCAGTTCATTGGAATGTGCATCCGGCCCCGGAAACTGGAGAATCCGCCGGATTCTCGAAATTATATTCGGTCCATGACTCTGTGGAAGCTGGTAACCGCTGTTGGCTGCAGAGAGGCTGCCGAAATCGGCCGGTTCTTCTATTGGGCGCATCTTTAAAACAAAAAAGCCGCCTGTTTACACAGACGGCTTTTCCTGCTGAATGGACCGGATGCAATGTTCACTAAAACACCGATCCGGTCGATTGTACCGCGAAATCAACGACGGCGTCGACCACCCCCGACGGCTTCACGATCACCATCGGATTGTTCACGGTCGCCACGACGGTCATCGTTATTGTTCCCGCCGCCACCTCCGCGTCGCCCTCGATTGCGGCGCTTATTGCCGCCCTCTTCATTTCGATCCCGTCGATCGCTGCTCTGATCGTTGCGGTCATCGGAGTCATCGTCACCCTGTGCGCGGGTAAAAATCATTTTGCCCGCCGCGGTTTGGATAATGGAAGTGACGTTTACTTTAACGGCCTTGCCCAGCAATGCGCCTCCATTTTCCACTACAACCATGGTGCCGTCTTCCAGATAGCCTATGCCCTGATTCTCGTCCTTGCCTTCTTTGATGATATCAATTAAGATATCTTCTCCCGGCAACACGACGGGCTTCAGCGCGTTCGTCAGGCTGTTCAGGTTCAACACCTCCACACCCTGCAATTCGGCCACCTTGTTCAGGTTAAAATCGTTCGTGATTAACTTGGCGTCGATTTCACGCGCGGCCTTGATGAGTTTCGCATCCACCTCGCGGGTATCGGCATAGTCCAGATACGTAATCTGAACCTTAATGTCCGG
>JAGRMX010000339.1 GCA_020441025.1 Leptospiraceae bacterium | reverse complement strand
CCGGTGATTTCGGCTATGTGCACTTGCGGGATTTCTACACCGACGCGGAGGAAGCCCGATCACTGGATTTATTATTTCTGGAACAATACAATAAAATGCGAACACAGGGCTACGATGGCCGGGGATTAATCATCGATTTACGTCTGAATCAAGGGGGGCGGTTGGATTTTGTGGATCGGATGCTTGCGCTTTTTGTCCGGGAAAACGTAATCGGATACTATCTACAAGAAGGGGACGGTGAACGCACGCCCATACGAATACGACCGGCCGGCAGAATCGAGGATGATCCGATTGTTATATTGATCGATGAGAAAACCGACGCCGGGGCGGTATTGTTTGCCGCGGTCATGCGGTTGCGCCGCAACTCGTTAGTGCTGGGCCATCACAGCGGAAAACACGGAATTGTGCATGGATTGATACCGTACCGGAGAAATCATCTGATAAGCGTTCCCGATCGTTATATGATTGGACCGGATGAAAGCAATCTACATGGAGTCGGCATTGCGCCTGTCGGCGATGCATATCGGGTGAATGAGGCGCTGCGGACATCGACATCGGATGATAGCGCTGAAAGTTTTGAAGCAATACGCCGACAATATGCCGCATCCGAGCGAATCTTTCGGTCTCTCATTGCCGAAGGTGCGGTAAATGATCCGTTGATCGCTCGAGCGATAGCATTAATGAATACAAGAGTCACCCGCTGATGCCGGCGTAAGATTTATGCAATCCAACTTAATCGCCATCAACCGCGTCCCGGCAACCAGTCGGGGCGCAAATGGCGAACGAGCATGTAGGTGGCGCCGATCAGAATCAGCATTCCCGCCAGGCCATCCAGCAATACATATTCCCATTGATAAAACAACAGTCCGGCCATGAAACCACCGGCACAGAATCCCACCAGAATGCCCAGATGCAGTCGCATGCGATTCCAGTGAAGAGTTCCTCCGCGTAAGACCTGACCCAGATGAGTACCGATGTCTGTAACGATTCCGGTTAGATGCGTGGTCCGAACAATCGCCCCACTGACAATAGTTACCATTCCATTCTGCATACCGCATACCAGGGCGCACAGAGCCTCGCCCGCGATGGCGTTCGAACTTCGAAAACAATACGAAGCCAATAACAGCAGAAGACCCTCCAGAAAAACCAGGACGCCATAGCGTCGGCGAAAGCTCAGGCTACCTCCGCTGGTGACGGCTCCGGAAATGGCGGCACCGCTTACAAATGATAGTAGCATGGTACCCGTGCGAACCGCCAGACCCGGATTGCCGGTGAATCCCGACTCAACCAGATGCGAAATGGTACCGGTCATGTGACTGACGGCGGAATGCGTGGCGCTGAGCAGGCCGACCATGTTGATTACGCCCGCCACCCAGGCAAAAAAGGCGCCACCCAGTACAATCAGCGGGTGGGAGCGGATACGTTCGGGCATACAGTCAGA
Source organism: Leptospiraceae bacterium (assembly GCA_020441025.1). Classification (GTDB taxonomy): domain Bacteria; phylum Spirochaetota; class Leptospiria; order Leptospirales; family Leptonemataceae; genus JAGRMX01. The sequence continues at coordinate 2,846 of JAGRMX010000339.1, read as the reverse complement.
GCATTGCCTTTTTTATATGCGTCGAGTGCAAAAAACAGGGCGTGCATCGTAAAATGACCCTGAGGTGTATAACATACATCCGGGCCGCTCGATGTCCGGCATTCTCAGCGTTTGTTAGAGGCGAAACTTTTGAAATTATGATGTAAGGCTGAACGCCTCGGCAGTGGTAAAATAAAAATCTTTATATATTCCTAATTGTGTAAGAGTTTCTCTTAATCAAATAAGATTAATTTTCGCGGAATTGTTTGGTGCGGCTTAAACGTGCTGGATTGTTACAATTCAACATTTAAGCACAATATTGACTCATGCCAATGTAGATTGAATTTTATAAATTTGTGAATGCAAAATTCAGATAAAACGTGTATAGATTTTAGATTACTCCGCACATGCATTGTTCTTAATTAAAACATGTATGGGAGATTATAACACAATTGAATCTTATTGAATTATGGTGAAATTTTCGCCGACACGCAGGAATAATTTTCGGCAATAAGAACCAATTATTAAAATCTTATAGGCGTACATTAATTTGAAACATACATTTGTATTCTGTGCGCCACCAGGTAAAAGGGATTATCGCAAGCGCGGTCGATTTTAGAAAATACGCAACTCCATTATATGGAAGTCGCGGGGCTATCGCTATTGTTGTCGCCATGCTGACTGTCTTGATCCTGGTAGTCGCCCTCTACTCCCGATATGTCGAGTGGCAAACGCTATTGAATCATGAACGGGAACGCCTGACGCTCGAAGCTGATTTTATATCCGCCCGCTTGAGCGAGTTATCCGAGGATGCTCTGATACTGGCCGAAATGGCGGCAGTTAACCGGCGATCCGGAAATTCTTCCGTAAAATTATCCAATGATTTTCTGGCTTTTTCAAGGCATCGAAAAATTTACGATCAGATTCGCTTACTTGATGCCCGCGGAATGGAGATAATCCGGGTAAATCGAAACGACGCGGGGCCGCTTCTTGTGCCTGCGGAACAATTGCAGGATAAAAGCGAGCGACCTTATTTCAAAGAAAGTATGACTCCCGGACAGGGAGTCCGAATTTCTTCTCTGGATTTAAATCAGGAATTCGGAAAAGTGGAGATTCCCTTAAATCCGGTAGTGCGCATATCAACGCCGGTCAAAGCGGATGGCGGCATCATCGTCGGAGTGATCGTAATGAACTATCGCGCCGTCGATCTTTTAAACTATTTACGGCGGGCGCAGGAAAACGTGCACGGTGCGTTGTACCTGGTTAACACCGAAGGTCGTATGATTGCCGGTCCGGGGGAGAACGGAGATTCATCACGTTTTCTGCTCGCGGAAAATGACGTTCTAACGCCGGTGTGGCCCGATTGGACCGCCGATATAACGCATCGATCCGATCAATTTGGAGATGTCGGTCATATATTTGACGAGATTTTAATTACGCAAAACGTTCAATTACCCGGAAATTCAATCGGAAAAGTCGCGCAAGCCGAAGATTGGCTACTATTGTTGAAGTTCCAGGATAATTATTCCCCGCTGACCGCCAGCAATCTAACCATTCTGTTGCTACTCGTGATTCTGGCCTCATCGGGCTTTCTGTCCATTCAATGGATACGTGGTCGACGCAAGAGCAACAGGGCGCGTTTGCATTTATTGGACGAATTACAGATTGCCAGGCAGAAAGCCGAAGAAGCATCGCGTGCGAAAGGCGATTTCCTGGCCAATATGAGTCATGAAATCCGCACTCCGCTGAACGCTATAATGGGTATGACGCATCTGGCCCTGAAAACCGAAGTAAATGATCGCCAGAAGGATTATCTTAGCAAAATCGAAACTTCGGCCAATTCGCTCTTAACGATTATTAACGATATTCTTGATTTTTCCAAAATTGAAGCCGGCAAGCTTCAAATGGAAGAGATTGAATTCAAGCTTTCCGACGTTTTGAGAGATGTTTCGGGCGTACTGGCGCTCAAGGCGCAGGAGAAAGGCCTGGAAATGGCTTTTTTTACCGATCCGGAAGTCCCGGAAAAACTGAACGGCGATCCCCTGCGGCTCGGACAGGTTTTACTGAATCTGTTGAGCAACGCCATAAAATTTACGGAGAAGGGAACTGTTACCGCTTCCATACGCGTTGTGGAGGAATCCGGTGACACGGTCCGTCTTAAATTTAAGGTACGGGATACGGGTATTGGGCTGACCGAAGAGCAGCAAACGCTTCTGTTTAATTCTTTCTCGCAGGCGGATACTTCGACTACCCGCCGCTTCGGAGGTACCGGTCTGGGACTGTCCATTTGTAAGAAGCTGGTCGAAATGATGGACGGCGAAATATGGGTCGAGAGTGAATACGGCCGGGGCAGTGCCTTTAATTTTACCGCCTCATTCAAGCCCGCGCATCAACGCAAAAAAACCATCCTGCCGCCGGACTTGAAGCGTCTGCGCGTACTGGTTGTAGATGATAACGAAAACTCCAGGGAATTGCTGGCTGAAATGCTGAGATCCTTCTCTTTCCAGGTGGAATTAACGAGTTCGGCGCCGGCGGCGCTGGTATCCATCTGGAATAATGAGGCGAGCTATGATGTCGTATTAATGGATTGGAGTATGCCGGAAATGGACGGCATTACCGCTTCAAGGATTATCAAGGAACGCCTGGGAGAAAAGGCCCCGGCTATCATTATTATCACCGCCTTTGGCAATGAGCAGATCAGGGAAAAGGCGCGGACGGAAGTAAGTGGATTCTTAATAAAACCCGTCCAGCAATCCGTTTTATTGGAGACTATACTCGATTGCTTCCACTGGGAAGGACGAGATATTAAGTCGATTCCAAAAACCCTTAACAATGATTACGATTTTCAAGGCGCCCGAATACTGCTT
>JAGRMX010000338.1 GCA_020441025.1 Leptospiraceae bacterium | reverse complement strand
TCCGGAAGCACTGCAATTGTTGATCCGTGATGCGCAGCATCGCAATGATGCTTCGAAAATAGAATACTATCAGACCAGAGCACGCAATCGGGCCGATGAATATCAACAACGCGAATTGCAAAACGCGTTTCGCTATTGATTCAGAGCGCGCTCCGTTCGCTCGGCCTTGCGTATGGCCAGAATTCGATCCACATCTTCCGGCCTGGTTTTCCAGCGTTTATGCACCCAGAAATACTGCTCCGGATACAGACGTGCTTCCCGTTCCAGCTCTCGCACCCAAATTTCCGTATAATGACGAATCGCTTCTTCCCGGTCCGCGAATTTTTTCAAGTCGATTAAGCCGAGATCCTTGATGCGCAAATGCACTTTTTTATCGGGACCGTGCACGGCCGAATAGAACAGCATACCGGCACCTGCCACACCGGCCATCAGAACCGGTCCGCGAAATGTGGAAGCCGGCCGCTGAAAAAAATTCACAAATACACCCGAATGGCCGGCATTCTGATCGGATACAAAACCGACCCAGCCGCCCCGGCGCAAATAACGTATAGCCTGCTGCGAGTCTTCCACTTCGAACAGTTCAATACCGCTGGCCTCGCGCACCTTTTTGTACCATTGATCAATATAACGATTGGAAAGCTTCTTATAGATACCGCCGCCTTGTAAGATCCGACCGCAATACTGCACCAGCAACTCCCAGCTGCCCAGATGTCCGCAATTGCAAATGACGCCTCTACCGCGAGCCCTGGCCGCAGCTTCCGCTTCCCGGGAACCGGGATCGTACACACAATGTTTAGCGTAAAACCCGGCCGTCATGCGCGGACCGTAAAACGAATCCGCCAACAACGCGCCCATGTGACGCCAGTTGCGTGAAATCATACCGGCGATCCATGCCTCGTCTTTATCCGGAAAGGCATGTCTCAGATTTTCGGCGATAATCTTCCGCTGCTTGCCGGCCAGAGGATAGAGCATCAATACGATGAACTTGCCATACGCAAGACAGACGCGGTAAGGCAGGATGCGAAACGGAAAGACGAAGCCGACCAGCAACAGATAAAACAAATAATCGCGCACAACGGTCATATCGGGGGCAAAATGTCCAACGAGTCCTGCCTGTCGACTTGAAACCATCGTTCCCGGTCGATCGCTTTAATCGAAACACCGATTTGTACGTCGGTCATGGATGTACACATACAATCATGAACACACATGTTCCCTTAATCCGGGATCATGCTAACGCAAAAATTTCGATTTATACATGCTTGCTTAATGATTGTGCTTGAATACCGATTTCTCAGCGCACACCCTGAACCGGCCAGTTGTTATTGCCGTCGGGTATTTCATAAGCGCCTTTTTCCTTCATCCGCATACGCTCAACGAAGAAAGCATGCAGACGGCGAGCATCTTCCTGATCCTGAGCAAAGACCTGCACAATCGAACGATCGGCGTTGGCTTCGTCCTCAATCAGGGTGATTTCACAGAGCGTATTGGAGGGTTGCATGCGAAAAGCAAAGCCCAGCTTTCCGTCACTATCAGGGCTGAATACTTTTTCAATTTGAAACTGAAAATCGGCATCGCCCATCTCTTCAATCATGGCCGCCACCAGCTCTCCCATGGGTTGGTTACTCTCATACGTACGCCTGGAGGCATACAACAGGGAGGGCAGCAATAGCAGAATGATCAATACCGGCACCAGCCGAACTTTTCCGACTGACACACGACGGGATTGGCCCCCGAAAATGTTGAATAGAGTTTGCATGAGAATCTCCAGTTGTTCGCCCGCTGCTCGGCAATATTTCATGACCGGCGCCGTGCGGTTATGAAACTGGTTCTTAGCGGTTTTGCGATGCGTTCTTAGAATTCCTGTCGGCAATTCTGGCTTTTCCTTGACATTCCTGCCTGCAAGAAACTACTTTTCTATATACCCGGCAAGTATCCGTCGATACTGTTAACGATGCGGGTTGAGCTGCCAATCATGGGAACTTCAGCACAACAGAAATCCGACGGCCTGCAGGTGCGAGATTTGTTGTTTTTTGACAATCTGGCCCTGTACTACGTCTTTGAGAACACCCCTCCCCGTGTGCTGGGTCGGGCCTTCAATTGTACGGACGGTCGTCTGAGCGGCTCCCTGCTCGGTCTGATGAATCCCAAACAGCGTGAAACCGTGCATGCTTTTATGATCATGGAAAATGACGACAATGAGTCTAAAAATGCCGATGCCATTCAGGCGTTGACCATCATCGCCCGGGATTTGCTCGATCGAGGCTTTATCCGTAAACAAGGCCTCCATTATTACGGCACTCCCGGCACCGAATCCCTACAATCCCTATCTTAATTCCGCTCTTTCGCGAACGGCAATCCGGATCATGTACTCCGTATGGCGTTCGCCGGGGAGCGCATGCTATTATTCACGTGATTTCAGGAGTATACATTGCCAGAAAACCCGAGACCGAATCGAAACAAAGTTACCATGAGCCAACCGAATGCGGTTTCCCGTGACCGGGTGCATTGCGGCGAGGTTGAGCAGTATCATACTGGAAAGGGTGGAATTGGTTTTGCCGCGTAACGGCCTTATATATTTAAGGTATTAACATCAGGAGCGATTTCTATGAGCGAGAAAATTTACATTTTTGATACGACTCTGCGGGACGGCGAACAGTCCGCAGGAGTCGCTTTTACACCGGCTGAAAAGAGAGAAATCGCTCTACAGCTGGAACGCATGCATGTGGACGTGATCGAGGCCGGATTTCCGGTTACATCGCCCGGGGATTTAAGTGCGGTACAGGAGATTTCCAGCATCATCAAAGATTGCACCGTGTGTGCTCTGGCCCGCGCGGTCCCGAAAGACATCGATGTAGCCTGGGAAGGTGTACAAAAAGCAAAAGATCCCCGGATTCATGTGTTTATCAATTCCAGCGATATTCAGATGGCGCATCAACTGGGTAAGGGGCGCGATGAAGTGCTGGCCCAGGCGGAAGCGATGGTGAAACGCGCGGCTGGATATACTTCCAATGTGGAATTCAGCCCCATGGATGCCACTCGATCGGACCGGGAGTTTTTGTTTCAAATTGTTGAACGCTGCATCGCTGCCGGCGCCACCGTAATCAACATACCCGATTCGGTCGGATATGTGATTCCACAGGAACTCGCGGATTTGTTTCAGGCCATTCGGAACAATGTACCTAACATCGATAAAGCCCGCCTGAGCTTTCACGGGCAGAATGACCTGGGATTGTGTACGGCGAACACATTAACCGCCATTCAGAATGGAGTGCGCCAGGTAGAGGTAACAGTCAACGGTATCGGTGAAAGAGCCGGCAACACTTCCATGGAAGAAGTGGTCATGGCCATTAAAACCAGGACCGACTTTTTCGGACTGCATACCGACATCGACACGCAGGAAATCTATCGCGCCAGCAAGATGGTGGAAACCTACAGCGGCATGCCCATCCAATGGAACAAAGCGATTGTGGGTAAAAACGCGTTTCGACACGGTTCCGGCATCCATCAGGATGGTATCATTAAACTGCGCGAGACCTGGGAGATTATGGATCCCAAAGAGATCGGTATTCCCATGGGAACACAGTTGGTCCTGGGCAAATTGTCCGGTCGGCACGCCTTCAAGGTACATATGGAGGAACTCGGTTACAGTCTGACGGAAGAAGAGCTGAATCGGGCCTTTGGTGCCTTTAAAGAACTGGCGGATAAAAAAATGAAAGTAGATGATCGCGATCTCGAAGCGATCGTGAGCGACGCGCATCGAGGCGTTAAAGAACCGCCCTGGAAACTGGAGCAGGTTCAGGTCAGCTCCGGGGATCATGCCATGCCGACTGCGACTCTGCGATTGATCGATCCGGCCGGTACGGCTCGTGTCGATGCCGCCATTGGCACCGGTCCGGTGGATGCGGTTTATCGAGCAATGAATCGCATTACGGGTCTTTCACCGGATTTAACCGAGTTCAGTGTAAAAAGCGTTACCGAAGGCATCGATGCCCAGGGCGAAGTAACCATCCGGATTGAACAGGACGGCGATTCGTTCATTGGCATCAGTTCCGACACGGACATTATAGTGGCCAGTGCCCGGGCATATATGAACGCGTTGAATCGCATGCTGACGGTTCAGGAGCGTAATCGAAGTCGGGTAAGCTCGTAGCTCGTCCGGTTTGCGCGTTTCTGAATATAGATTCCCGGCGGGAAACAATTTGCGCCGCGAACGCGGTCCCTCCGTGGACCGAGTCCACGGGGTTTACATCGTGTAAACTTACGCAAACTGTTCCCGCTGGAAATC
>JAGRMX010000337.1 GCA_020441025.1 Leptospiraceae bacterium | reverse complement strand
CTTCTAAAAGCAGGCTGTGCGCAATGGCGGTGGCCGAACCGCCGTAACCGATAAGCAGGAAGCGCCGACCGCGTAGATTGGGCACGGCGGTTTTCAGGGCCCGGACCGCACCGGCTCCGTCGGTATTGATGGCGTGCAGGGCGGCCGCACCGTTCTGTTCGGTCCGGATCAACGTATTGGCCGCTCCGCAACAGCGGGTCAAATCGTCACACGAATCCGCGGCCTTCGCGGCCCAGGCCTTGTGTGGTATGGTCACCGACAGGCCCTGAATATTCAGAGTAAGAATCGCTTTTTTCAATTGAGCGCCGGTTTCGGCTATGTCGAACGGCACGTAGACCGCATTGATTTTTTTGCCGGCAAAGGCCGCGTTGTGAATACGCGGACTGAGCGAGTGTCCGGTGGGATGGCCCAGAATCCCGAACAAACGACTTTTTCCGTCAACCGTGTGTATCATTGCACTGGCCTGCTAAGGGGATCTCTATCGAAGAGTCCCACAACAGGAGGCGGATGGGAAGGGACGGCTGTAAATCTGAAAAAGGAACAATGCTCCAGACAGCCCTGTTTTTAAGTACTTGATTGGCTATATCGGTCGATAAATTTGACAGGCACCGGTATGGAATACATCAGCGAACTTTTTCTCATATTTCGCGACATCATCGCGTATGCCATACCGGGAGCGATTCTGGCCTGGTATTTTTACTATTATAAGCGCCGGGAACTGCTGGGCGGATTCTGGGGCGGATTCGTCATCGGCACCATCGGGGCCGTGTTGCTGGACTTTGCGTTGAGTACGTTTTTCATCGATGTGGTCAACTGGCTGATGAAACCCCGCATCGGTAACGATCAGTACGTCACTCGCATCAATCTAATCGCGGCATTTATCGGCGCGGCACTATTTGTGTATATTCTGAATCACATCAATCACGACCGGGAACGTCGGCGCTAACCGCTGTGGCCCCCGGGCGGTGGCGTGTAAATAGGGGTAACCCGGCCTTCTCCATTGGCGGCGCTCTCGCCTTTGCCGGGCAAGGGTACGATGCGCGGCTTTAATGCGCTGTCTTTTTCCATTTCATCGATGCGGATGACCGAATGCATGGGAATATAGATCCGGCGGGTGTTTTCGAACTCTTTTTTCAGCGCGTCTTCGGATGGATCCACCAGGATGGTCGATTTTTCACCAAAAACCAGATCTTCGATTTCCACAAAGCCGAACAGGCCGCCCTGGGCTACGATCCGGGCAAAGATTTCATACACTTTACCCTGGTTTAAAAAAACCACGCGATACAGCCGTTTCTCGTCGCTTTTTGCCATCCGTTGAAGATCTGGCCGCGTATCCGGGTGTCAAGCCCATCAAAAAATTGTCGGGAAGACTTATCGATTGTCGGAAATTCCCGATACATGCAGTAACGGGCGAGCAAAGCATCGCCAGGGAGTCAAAGTTTATGCCAGCACCACCGGTAATGGATTTAGGATCCGGAATCAACACTCAGGAAACCATCCAGAAATTGCTCGAACTGGAGCGCAGGCCTCTGGCTCGTCTGGAACAGCAAAATCAAATCAACGAAATAAAAATCAAGGCCTGGGGTGACGTACGCAAACTGACCACTCAACTGGAAGATCGCAGTCGTAAGTTGCATTCATTCACCGGTTCCTTTGCCATCAAGGACGTGGTTTCCAGCGACCCGGGCGCCATTACCGGTATGGCCGCTCCGCATGTGGGCGAGGCCCGCCAGGAACTGGAAGTCAAGCAACTGGCCACCCATCATCGCATTCATTCCGACGCATTATCGACGGACGCCGAAATTTCAGCGGGCACATTTACAATCGAAGTGAACGGCACGAAAGTCGATTTTGAATTTAAAGGCGGGCCGCCCAACGCATTGCTGCAATTGTTACGCCAGCGCGGCAGCTCGATATTTGACGCGTCCACCGTGAATCCCGGGCCGGACCGTACCATGATTTCCATGCAGTCGAAGGTCAGCGGCGAGCGGGGCGCATTTCAGTTTACCGATCCCGACGGTCTGTTGCAACAAATCGGACTGGCCGGTACGGAAGCCGCCGTGGGGCGCGCCGAAACCATTGATCTTAAGTTCGATTCAAATGTAGTTAATAAATTCAGCCTGTCTCCGGACGAAGCCGATCAACTGGAAGCGCCGCGATTTGACATTCTGAACAATGGCGACGGTATGATTCTGCGAAAAGGCGCCGTGGTCTATAAACGCGATTTTGCCGCCGGCGACAAACTCAGTATGGTGTTGATTCGCACCGCCCGTCCGGAAGCACAAAACAACGGCAATCCGAACGGCACCGGCGGTCCCGATAGCGCGTCGGATTCCGCCGAAACAAATGGCGGGGACAGCGCCGAACATCGCCCCGAAATGCGTACGGAAACCATCAGTGTGGGACCGGATATCAATGTTCGCATTGGCGACGTAGAACTGCGCGGTGAGAACCTGACCCGGGAACGTCAGGTACCGGTCGCAGCGGATGCCGATGAAAATCAAGCCGATGAGTCGCAGGCCGAGAACGCGGATGCAAATGAAGCAGGCGAAACGGACGATACGAACCGACCCACACCGACCCTCGATCCAGATAAGGTGGTCATCGGTGTCGTATATAATGATAATGGAACGCCTCGAACCAATCATCGTGAGCTGGAACTGGATAAAGGACAGATTCAATTCACCATCGAGGAAATGAGCGGCGGCCGGCCCGTGCAGGGCGTATACTTCATCGCCCCCGGAGCGGATCTGGAGATTTCGCATTTCCAGGTTTCGGAACAACCCGATGCGGATTCCAATCAACTGGCCGCAAAAAATGAAACTACTCCGGCCCAGGACGCGGTCATGGATATCAACGGCATTGAGGTGCGACGACCCCAAAACAAAGAGATCACTGACGTAATGGACGGCGTCAGCCTGGATTTGAATCGCCCTACAAACGGTCCGGTGGAAGTGCGCGTCCAAACCCGCAATGATGAAATTGTTCAGGAGATTGTGGATTGGGTGCAGGCCTACAATGAGCTGGTAAACTTTACCCGGGAATTATCACGGTCCGGACGGCGCGAGTTTACCGGTCTGTCGGGCCGCGATGTGAATCCGGATGATGAAGAGCAACCCGGATTGTTTTCCACCGACTCCACGTTGCGCCAGTTGTTGGCCAATTTACGATCGACCGTCTCTTCGGTATATCCCAGCACTCGCCGCCCGGGGTTTCGGGTGTTGGCGGACATCGGTATTTCGTCCGGGGATGTGGGCCAGAACTGGGACGACGACATGCAACGCGGCCTGTTGCGCATCGATGAGAATAAACTGATCGATGCGCTGAGCAACAATCCGGAGGCCGTGCGCGAGCTGTTCGCGTCGGATACCAACGAGGATTCGATTCCGGACAATGGCGTGGCGGTCAATATGCAGAACATGCTGCGGCCGTACAATACCAGCGCCGGCGGATTGATTTCCGCCCGCATTGACCTGTTGCGCACCGAAATTACGAACAATAAGGATGAAATTCGACGCAAAGAGCTGAGCCTGAATGATAAAGAGCAGGAATTGCGCCGTCGATTCGGCCGTATGGAACGGGCTGTGAATGAGAATCGCTCCATGGGCCAGTATTTGAACCGAAATATTCCTCAGGGAAATTAATATTCGGTCGATACAGGTAGCATACCGGGTAATATCAGCCGGGTTTGAAAGAGCGAATCGTTTTAAGAACTCATCTCAAGACTATGACTTCTAAATGTATATAGAATCAGGAGCACTGCCATGCAAATCTACGTGAATGACCAGGAACTGGACGCCGAATTGACCGATGAACGCAATCTGGAAGATGTGTACAACGCGGTATCCGACTGGATTTCGCAACATCGTCGCTATATTCTGGGGTTGCGGGTAAATGAAGAAGAAGTAGCGTTGAGCAGTCTGAAATCGCTGGAAACCGACGCGGTGCGACGGCTGGACTTTTATGTGGGCGATGAACTGGACATGGTACTCACGACCGTGGACGAGTTGGATCGCTATGTGGATCAAATCGGCAGTACTCTGTATGAGCTGGACAGTCTGAACGCCAACGACATCGGCAATTTGCAGGAAGGCGTGCAGTGGATTCAGCAGATCATGTCCTCCTTTTCTACGATTATGAACATGGATCTGAGCGCCATGAGCGTGCTGGTGCCCGGTAGCCAGGGCAAGGAAGCGATCGACCGCATCATGCAACGTCTGGAATCGCGCGCCGCGCAATTCAACAATCAAAACGATCGGGCGGCCATCGAATCGTTTCTCGACGATTTACGGTCCTTCAAGTTTTT
>JAGRMX010000336.1 GCA_020441025.1 Leptospiraceae bacterium | reverse complement strand
ATTGCGCCGCGAAGGCGCGCGGCACATATTGCTGAGCGACGATGATCGGTTTGATCGTGAATTGGCGGCGTTGTGTAAAAAACTGAATGCGCGCATTGCCTTCGATGCGGTTGCGGGTGAAGCGACCGAATCTTTATGTACGGCCATGCCGCCCGGATCACGGGTGATTGTCTACGGGGGATTGTCGGGCGCAAAGTGTGCCATTCAGCCCGGTTTATTGATTTTTGGCGGTCAGTGTATTGAAGGATTCTGGTTATCGCGCTGGTTGGCGGAGCAGGGCGCGGTACACACGCTGCGTCTGGCCAGTCGATTGCAGAAGCTGGCTCCGGATGTTTTAAAAACCAATATTCGTGATAAGGTACCGCTGGATGAAGCGTCCCGGGCCATCCAGATGTATACGGACAATATGACCGCCGGAAAAATATTGATCATTCCTTGAATCATACTCAATCATGTAAAAGGCGGTCCGCTATTACATTGTAGCAACGGTGATTGCGCAATTATGACTATCCGGATTCATACCCGCCAACACAAGTTTCAAACTCGAGGAAACGGATATTATCGATTTGGCCGAACGATTACAGGCCGAACTGGACGATTGTGGTCTGCGCGAAGGACAGGAATTCTGGACGGAATCAACGCCATAAAATATTCCGCTACAATATGATTTCTGCGGATGAAAAGCCGGGCCATCCTTATCCGGAAAATAGCAAGCGACCGGCGCGTTCCTGGAGCCTACCGGACATGGCCCGGGCCCTGGGAGTGGAGCCCGTTCAGGCCGGGAAAGACTTTGTCGCCAACGGCGTCAGCATCGATTCGCGTATAATCCAACCGGGCGACATTTTTGTATGCATTCGGGGCGATCGGACCGACGGCCATAAGTACATTCAACAAGCGCTGGCGCAGGGCGCTACGGCGCTGGTGGTCGAAGAGCAGTATCTGTTGAGCGGCGATCCCACCTTGCCCACGCCCGCCGATTCGATTGCGGTATTTGCGGTAGAAGATGGATTGCGCGGCTTACAGGACCTGGCTCGCTTCCATCGCGATCGGTTGCAGGGAACCATCATCGGCGTGACCGGCAGCAATGGGAAAACTTCCGCCAAAGAAATGCTGGCCGGTTTATGCGGTCGCCTGGTGGGCGAAGATAACATCAGTTATACGCAAGGTAACCTGAACAATCACATTGGAGTGCCGCTTTCCATTTTACGCGCCGCACCGCACCATAGTTACGTCATTCTGGAAATGGGTATGAATCATGCCGGCGAAATCGAATTGCTCTCAAAGATGGCGCGTCCGCACTACGCATTGATCACATCCATTGGCAGCGCTCATATTGAATTTTTTACTTCGATTGAAGGCATTGCCCGGGCCAAACTGGAAATTCTGTCCGGTTTGCAGCCGCGTAAATTACCGGGCGCAACCGGATCGCATATATTCGATCCCGATCCCGTTCCCACCGCACTGGCCTGGCCGTATGGCGCCGTGGGCAGTGCCATTGCGCGCGAAGTCTGCGATCGTTTGCAGGTTCCCTTGATTGATTTTGCGTTGCTCGATTCGGCGGCGGAACAAAGCGATCATCCGGCCCGTTCCCACGCGGTACTGCTGTCCGTCGATCAGGAAGGCGTGCGCATGGCGTATAAAGGTCGCACTTTGCATAATCGTTATTATTTTTCACGCCCGATGGCTTCCAATTTGCTGGGGTGTCTGACCATATTGCACGCCGCCGGTGTGCCGCTGGAAGATCTGGTAGCGGCTTTTGCCGCAGTACGACCGATTACCGCCGGACGTTTTACTATCATGCCCGTAGAACGAGCCGATGGTTCCCGGCAATTGATTGTCGATGATAGCTACAACGCGAACCCGGACTCGTTCGTCTCGGCGCTGGAGTCGCTTCGCCGGCTATTACCCGCAGGGAAATTAGCGGTGTTTGCGGGTGAAATGGGCGAACTGGGTGAACAAAACGCCCTCGAGGGACACGAGCGCGTGGGGCGGGTGGCCGCGCAGCAGAACTATGCGCTTCTGGCGGTGAGCGGTGCGCGTTACGTGTCGGGCATGGTCCGGCAATACCAGCAAAATAAATCCGACGGCGCCGTACTTACCGCACAACAGCCGGAGGATTTGATCGCGCAACTGGATGAGGGCATGCTCCGCGATTTTGACGGCATTTTAATCAAGGGTTCGCGGGCGGCGCGCATGGAGCGGGTGCTCGAGTATATTAACAATCTCCAGTCTTGAGCGGTTAAGAATTCATTTCAAGAGTATGAGTTTTAAGTACATATGATTGATGCCGAAATTTTACGCGCCATTGTGAATGCGGCCATATTTCGTTTACCGGATGCGAACCGACCGATTCTGGAACAGATTCAGTTATTGATTGATCAGTGTTTGCCCGGTCATCTGGGATTGCGATTGATTCGACTGGATGCGGACCAGAGCGAAGCGCGCCTGTCCTATCGCAGAGAAATTGCCGGATTACACGGATATATGCACGGTGGCGCCATCTTTACGGCCGGCGATACTCTGACGGCATTGATGCTCTTACATCAGATCAATCCGGATACGCGCAACGTATTGACTACCGACGCCGGCATCCGTTACTTACGGCCCCTGCCGGATGGAGATTTGATTATTAAAGGACGCATTATAAAGCGTACGGGCAATAAAATCAAAATGGTAGCGGATTTTTTTAACGAAGCGGGGAAACGCATCGCCCAATCGCGCTTCACCTGTTTGTTGTATGCCGGGCAACAATGAGTGATTCATGTCTTTCTCGTTTGAGTGCAAGCACGAGTCTGAAATAAAGGCCCAAATGAAATCCGTCGAATTAAGCGTCGTAACCGCAATGGACGGTGTTGATCAGGAGTTGTTCCCATATTTGCCTTTTATATTTCAGGATGTCTGGGAGATCGGATCGGATTCGGAGACTATAATAAAAATAATCGGCAGGCATTTTAAGAGGCATGAGCATTTAGAGATTCTTGATGCCGGATGTGGAAAGGGAGCGGTATGCGTAAAAGCCGCGCGCAGTTTTAAATGTAAGTGTCATGGAATCGACGCCGTTCCGGAGTTCATATCGTTTGCCCGGGAAAAGGCGGCGGAATTTAAGGTGGAACGATTGTGTGAATTCGAGGTCGGCGACATCAGAGAAAAAATCAAAGAATCGAATACGTATGATGTTATAGTTCTCGGCGCAATTGGCCCCGTTTTCGGCGATTACTTTGAAACATTGTCGATCCTGTCAAAACATCTTAACGATTCCGGCATGATTATAATTGATGACGGATATATTGATGATGATTCCGATTATGCGCATCCCTTCATTTTAAAGAAGCAGGTTCTGCTTCGTCAGATAAATACCTCCGGAATGCGATTGGTTGAGAACAATGTTATCAAAAGAGAAAGTGTCGGTGACTCCAATGACGCTATTTTAAAAAATTTGAGAAGACGATGTGTCGAGTTGATTGAGCGGCATCCGGGAAAAAAAGATCTGTTTGAAGGCTATATCAGGCGTCAGGAAGCTGAAAGCGACGTGCTTGAGAATAAAGTGGTGTGCTCGATTCTGGTTCTAAAAGAATGCTGACTGGAGTCGACCGGCCCCGGGAAGTGCCGGCCTGAGTATGCTACGCACTCGTTGCATATTGTTTCGGATATTTTTAAATTTGCCCGGACTGCGGGCGCAGCTGAATCGACTGTTGTATGCTATTCGATGCATGCCATTTGCGTACAGCGGTTTCTGCTCAGGCACCGTGCATTAAGGGCTTAATGGTAGCCGCCTAAAAATTAAAACTGACCGGAATATTATACCGATTGCCGGCGTACGTGAATAGCGCCTTACCTTCAGCCGCCGTTATTTCACGATCGTATACGAATATTTCCACAATATCGCCCGTTATGGCGGCGGAGGTGGCCGCCCGGCCGCCGATATTCAGGGCGGCGCTGAAATTGGCGCTGCCGGGGTCGGCGTTGGCGGTACAGTTGCTGGTTCCGGTTTGCGCCATACCGTTCACCACCAGAGTGTTATTGTTATGAGAGTTATTATAAACATGCGCGATCAATCGAAATTGGTCGTCCGCCGCCCAGTTGGCGCTCAGCGCTTTACCGCTGATCACTCCACCGCGTTGTACAAGTATGCTGCATGCGTTCGAGGCTGAAACGTAATTGCCGTCACCCGCATCGGCGTTGTTGCCATGTTCCAGTAAAATATGATTGGCCGAGCCGGAATTGACCCGCACCACAATCGCCATCACATATTTGCCCAGTGTAATCGACGGAGTGTGCATAAAGGTGGAGCCATTGAGATGTATGGC
>JAGRMX010000335.1 GCA_020441025.1 Leptospiraceae bacterium | reverse complement strand
CCACAACGTCGGCTGCCAGGGCGCCATTCAGTTTTACAGCCACTCGTCCGGCAAAATCTTTGCCGCGTACCGAATGTGGCAGCAGAACTACTTTGGAACCCTTAGCTTTGGCCACTTCAGCCGCGATATTGGCATAGCCCTGCGGTGTATATTCACCGGTGGCGTTTTTTACCACTATGTCGGCGCCGGCCTGAAAAAGCTCTTTCGCGTGGTCATCGGTACCGCCGATCAACAGCGCGACTACGTTATCGCTGATTTTGCGTCCGGCCGATACCAGTTCTTTTGAAGCTTTTTTCAGCTCCCCATCTTTAATTTCTGCAATTGCTAGAACAGACATTGAATTACTCCAGTTCCAAGAATTATAATACTTTTGCTTCGTCTTTCAGCAGTTTCGCCAGTTCGGCCGCTTTTGCCTGGGGAGAATCCGCTTCGATGATACGTCCGGGAGGACGCGGAGGAGGAGGTTCCATGCCGACAACTTCCACATGCGGGGCGTCCACACCCAGTTCGGAAGCGGCTTTCACCTCGATTTTCTTTTTCTTAGAGGCCATAATACCTTTCAGGGAAGGATAACGGGGGTCGTTTAAATTTTTCGCGGCGGTGATAACCACCGGAGAGGCCGATTCCATAGTCGCCAGTCCGCCTTCAATTTCACGACGAACTTTGACTTTATCGCCTTCAATGGTTAACTCGACCGCGTTGTTGATATTTGCGCAACCCAGATGCTCGGCGATCATGGCCGGAACCATGGAGGACTGAGAATCAATGGCAATGTGCCCCGCCAGAATTACGTTTGCGTCGGCATCTTTCAAAAACTTCGCCAGTGAAGCCGCCGCGAAGCCGACATCAAATACATTGTAAGAATCATCTTGAATATGGATGGCGTTATCCACACCCAGTGCGTAAGCCGTGCGCAGTGCCTCTGCCGCGCGGCCGGGACCGAAGGATACGGCAGTAACGGTGGCACTGGTCTTTTCTTTCTGTCGCAGAGCCTCTTCCAGCGCGTGCTCGTCGAAGGGAGAGACGATCCATTTAATACCGTTTTCGTCGATACCGGTGCCGGATGTTTTGATCCTGGTTTCCGTATCGGGAACTTGTTTCACCAGAACGTAAATGTTCATTGATTCCATTCTCCTGTACGACCGCGGCAAAGTCGATGTAGTTTGCTGCTGCCGATTTTTTTAGACTACTCAATCAGCCAATTTCATCATCGGCATGCGAATTACCGACCGGTGGGGGCGGAAAACAGCGGATTCAATCGCGTTTTCCTCTGAATCACCGGGCAAATGCTAAATACCGGACAATCAGTCGTTCCAGACGACCGAAGTCAAAAATTTGAAACCAGGGGCTCCGGTCAATGAAATTAAGCCGGATTCAATCCGACTCCGGTTCGGGTTGCGAACCCGGATACAACCTCTGAATCAGTTGAAGTGCGAAGATAATCCACAGAATGACTACCAGAAAATTGATATCCGCATGCAGGAAAAGGCCAAATCCCCATAACGGGACCAGACCGTGTAGACTGATATAATGGAAGAAAATGAGGGCTCCCACCGGTTGCCAATCGCCTTTCAGAAAGCGGGCTAATGTCTGTTGATAAAAATAAACGGGGCCGGCACTCTTTTCAACGACGCTGGTGAGAGCGCTGCGATAGCGCGCGCGCAGATATACGGTGAGTCCTGTGGCCAGCACCGTATTGAGTATCGCCGCTATAAGAAAAGGAAGGGACATGTTCTATCAGGCCGGGCTCGTTGTTACAAAATTTTTGTTCCCGACAGGGGGTCCAGTGTTAATTGTAGGCGCTATGTCTATCCCGGTTACCGATGCACCCATGACTTTTGATCTGTTTAACCCCACGCAGGCCCATCAAGAACTGCGCGAGGTCATTGCCCGTTTTGCAAGCGGTGTGATTGAGGAGCAGGCCCGGGAGTATGATGAGCAGGAAAAGTTCAATATCGACCTGTTTCGTCGGCTGGGTCAGGAGCTCGGTTTATTCGGATTAACTGTGAGCGCGGAATTCGGTGGTGCGGAAATGGACGCCATCGCGGAAGTGATTGTGCATGAAGAAATGAGTCGCTTTGATCCCGCTTTTACTCTCAGTTACCTGGCGCATGAAGTACTTTTCGTAAACAATCTGTTTATTAACGCCAATGATGATCAACGTCGCAAATACCTTCCGGGAGTGCTGGATGGGTCGCGCATTGGTGGTATGGGTATGACCGAACCTTCGGTGGGAACGGATGTTCTGGGATTGTCTACGGTTGCTACCAGAAAGGGCGATCGGTTTGTGCTCAATGGCGCCAAGCAATTCATAACCAACGGTTATGAGGGCGATTATTTTATCGTCTACGCCAAATTAGATAACAACAGTCGGCGTGAAATCACCAGTTTCATTGTCGAATCGTCGTACGATGGATTCAAGGTCGGTAAAAAAGAAGAAAAGATGGGCATGAAGGCCTCCAGTACGGCCGTGCTTTTCTTTGAAGATATGGAAGTTCCGGCGGAAAACCTGCTCAGTCCCGAGAATCAGGGAATGTCTTCCATGATGCGCAACCTGGAAATCGAACGCGTAACGCTGGCGGCCATGTCGATTGGGATCGCACTACGTTGCATCGACGTGATGGCCGATTATGCGATCAATGATCGTCAGGCTTTCGGCAAACATCTTTCGGCTTTCGGTCAGATTCAGCGATTGATGGCTGAGAGTTATGCCGATTGTATGGCCGCCCGTGCACTGGTTTATAATACCGCGTTAAGAATGAATCCGCATGAGCGCAATTCGCTGGGCGCCGCCTCGGCCAAATTGGTGGCCACACAAATGGCGGAAAGAGTGGCCCGCAACGCTATTCAGGTGCTCGGTGGCTACGGATACGTACGCGAATATCCCGTGGAACGATTACTGCGGGATGCGATTCTGTTGAGCATCGGCGGCGGGACCAATGAAGCCATGCAAAAGAATATTATCGGTGATCTGCGTGCCAAATACGAACGCGCTCAATAATTTCGATTGAATAGAAATTTTCGCTAAAAAATCCGCAACAAATCGGAATGTGCTGACCCTTCCGGGTATGCCACGACACATTCATTTTAAGTCGCGACCGGTGATGCACCATCGGACGTCATCCTCGCTGCGCATTCCGGCCAATCTGGAATTGCGCTTAAATTCCGTACTGGCGCGTCGGAAGATGAGTTTACCGGCGTATCTGGACTTCTTAATTCAGAGATTTGGTCCTGCCATTTATGGAGGTGTTTTTGCGCCCTCTGCCCGGCCCAAGCGTTTGTACCAGCCGGTTTCGGGTGCCTATCTTCAGAAGAATTTTGTTCCGCGGAACGAGTCATGGGTGGCCTTCTCTCAACTGGCCAGCTTTCTGAATTGGTCGCGCTGCTATTTATTTGTGAAGTTATTAAAATTAGATTGGAAAGATTTATTAAAGCAGGGTGACAATTTTTTTGGAGTTCACGTACCATTTCCATTTTCAGCCGTTTTTATATACGCCGAAGTCCTATTAAAGTCCGGGTATCTATGGAAAAGAAGACTCCGGCAAAGGGGAGGAGAGGAGGAGCATTGAAAACATGTCACACCCCTGTGCGATACTGTGCCATAAAAATGGAGCGGGGGAAAGCCATGCAGGCCGATCATTACAGTATCAATTCAAACTTATGTTCCCAACTGGAATATCCGTGGACCGAAATGGAAAATCCGGCAGAAGCCAACCAATTTAAAGGTTTTAACCAGGCCGAAGAGGTACCCATCAGAACCACCCGAACTCTTTCGAATGCCGGGCGATCAGCTAAGAACCTCAGGTTTATCGATCTGTTTGCCGGAATCGGCGGCTTTCGCCTGGCGCTGGAATCCCACGGTTTGCAGTGTGTTTTTTCCAGCGAATGGGATCGTTTTGCCGCGCAAACATATGAAACCAATTTTGGGGAACGACCGGCGGGAGATATTCGCTCTATAAGATCAGATGATATTCCAGCATTTGATCTGCTGTGCGCCGGTTTCCCCTGCCAGAGCTTCAGCATTGCCGGTGTAACCAAGAAAAACGCATTAGGTCGCAAGCATGGGTTTCTGGACACAACGCAGGGAACGTTGTTTTTTGAGGTGGCCCGGATCCTGCGCGATCGGCGTCCGCGCGCTTTTATTCTGGAAAACGTAAAGAATCTCCTGCACCATGATAAAGGGCGCACATTCGAAGTGATTCGCCGCACACTTACCGAATAATTGGGCTATCAATTGCATGTGTATGTATTTATCGCCGAGCCGTTTGTTCCTCAGAAAAGAGAGCGTGTATTTCTGGTCGGATTCGC
>JAGRMX010000334.1 GCA_020441025.1 Leptospiraceae bacterium | reverse complement strand
ATTCGCCGCCCTGCAACATTGCCTCATTCGTTCAGCAACCCATCCAGAAACCGGTCATAGAATCGTCTGGATGCGCCCGCTTCACTCAGCAAATAATCAGCGGCAATCTGTCCGGCACGCCGACGTTCGTCCGCGGATTGCATCCACTGCTGTGCGACCCCGTAGATTTCTAATCCCTGTCGGCAACGCCGCAGCCCTCCGCGTTGTTTCAGTTCTACGGCCACACCGGCCCAATCGATGCGCGGTCCGGTGATGACGGGCAGACCCAGAGCGGCGGGCTCGGCCACGTTGTGAATGCGATGGTGAAAGGCGCCGCCCACGTAACAAAAATCGGCATAGCGATAGGCCAGGGCCAGCAGTCCCATACGGTCCACAATGATGACCCGGTCGGTATCCGCCCGGGCCGCGTCCAGGCGCACCGGCGATAGATGGAGATCTTTGAGCCCCGTTTCCAGTTCATGCAATCGGCGTTCATCCAGTTTATGCGGAAAGATCAAAACTTTCCAGCCGGTATGCCGCTGTAGCAATCGCGCCATGGCGGGCAGCAACTCACGATCATCGGCGGCATAGGTACTGGCCAGAATCCATATGCCGCCCGATGCTTTATTCGCCGCGGTTTGTAGCGCCTGAAATCGTACTTTTTCTGCGACCGGTAAATCCGCGCTGCGCAGTTTATAAAAAATCGTATCGAAGCGAGTATCGCCGGTAACCGCCACGCGTTGTTTGTTCTGGGTCAACTGTTGAAACAGAGTCTGCGTTTCGATATTCACGGCGCCGATTCCGGCCAGCGCGTCGTACAATGGTCGCACCAGTCGTCGAAATGGGAAACGCAGTCGTCGGTTATCGGCGCCGATGGAAGCACTGCAAATAAACGCGGGAATGTTGAGTTTGCTCAAGCGATAAATGAGGTTGGGAAATACGTCCCAGGTCATGGTGATAAACGCGATGGGTCTTTGGCCGTGTTGCAAATCGCGCCATGATCCGGGAAAATCCAGCGGTAAGTAGAAGAACAGATCGACTTCCGGAATTTCGCGCAGGCGAACGCTCATACTGAATGCGCTTAATAATATCGGTCGTTCCGGCTGTCGGGATTTGATTTCGCGCGCCAGCGCCAGAGCCTGATCGATTTCGCCCACCGATGCGCCGTGCAGCCAGATGGGCGCCGGATGAGTCGCGGTTGAATTTTGTAAGTAACGAGTGAGTGCCGCGGCTCCGGTCCGACGACTTTCATAAAACGCACGCGCACCGGATACGTTGAACAGAGCGGCCAGTCGATACAGCGGCCATAAAACGAACAAAACGAGATTGTACAGCAGGCGAATCACGCAAACGAAAGGGAATTTCGCGAGCGTAACCTGTCCAGCGGAATTGGGGGCTGCTTGACATGCGTTCTGTCCGACGCGAGCAACGATTGTGACGCATATCATTTTGTTCGATATGATGGATACACTGGTGCGTGAACCCTACTTCGATGCGGTGCGCGGATTGCTCGCGGCCCGCGAAGATCTGCATGCAATTTTGCTCCGGCATGCGCGCCGGTTGTGGCCCCGGGATCCGGACGGCCGCCCGGAAATGAGCGACGCGGACGCCTGCCTGCGATTGTATTTTGAATGCCGCAATCGTGAGAGCTATATCGCCTTTGAATGCGGCGCAATTTCGGAGTACGAGCACTTTCGAGAGTTTTATCGCACCGATCTGGATGCGGAGTTGTTGGCGGCCTTACCGTCCGGACCCAGAGTAAAAAAGCGCATGTTTCGTCAGCCGGTTTTGTTGGAGGGCATGCGGGAACTCCTGCACTGGTTGCGGGCGATTCCGGGAGTCCGCCTGGCCATCGCCTCTAATTATTCTCATTGGTATCAAGAGTATCTCAATCGCCTCGAGGAATTGGGTACGCTCTTCGATTATTACTTTATTTCCTGTGAAATGGGCGTACGTAAGCCGGCCGAAGCGTATTTTAATCAGATCGAATCGAATTTAAACAGGGTGGAGCCGGGTATTGGCCCCGGGGATTTTTTCTTTGCGGATGATAGGGCCGTAAACCTGGAACCGGCCCGGCAGCGGGGTTGGTGGACCTTTCAGATGGGTACGGTAGCGGCGTTGCGTGCGGCACTGGAGCGGTTTTTAGACCGCCGGGGTGTGGAACCATGATACAGATCCACCCGGCCAACCCGGAGTGCGGGTTGTTGCGGTTCGGCCCACCATTTTGAGGCGTACTGGATCGTATTGCCAGATGGACCGATGGTTGGCGTCAGGCAGCTCGATTCATGCGGTATATGACCGAGCTTTCCCGGCGGAGGTGACCGAGCCAGACCAGAACTTCAAGGTGTTCCCGGATCACCGGCAGGGCCCGCATGCGAATTTCGGCGGCCGTGAAGGGCCGTTCTCCGAAATGATCTTTTAACACGGTCAGTGCCTGATCCAGATAAGGTTGGTTTTCTTCCAGATATTCTGCCGTCATAATGTTAGTATCGTCGGCTCAGCTGATCCACCTGATTGAACCGCATGCCAATCAGTCCGTTCTTCCGGATTTCTGCGAATCAAAAGCCGTCCTTTTTATTTGAGTATCTCTCTGTGTAAGTCGATAATGCGGCCTTTTGTTTTAAATCAGTGCTGAATCCCGTTCTGAGGCAGTTTGCTCGATTAAAGATAGCGATTCTGCCTGTCCAGGGTATGATCTATATCAATTATAGGCTTTGTATGGGCCGCCATCAGGCTGTCAAGTCGGGTATGGGGCCCCCATATGACAATTTCAGCCAAATCAAACCCTGCAAATAACTTTCGACAATGCGATTGGATGCCCTTGCTCCCCTCATTGTGGATATATCCAAATGCCCCGATACGCTCAATGTGGAGGCAATCGCTTAGACCGATTCCCATGGAGTGAATTTCACTTTTTTTTCAGATTTCAATGGCCAGGAGTTTAAAAAAAACCCCCGGGGGGGATACCGGGGGTACAGGAAGAGTGTTCATGCGAAAAGCGTCCTTTTACGGACGGTAGCACAATGGCATCCTTCCCGTCCCTGTCAATATTTTTCACCGCTTCACATCGATTCGGATGGGGTTCTGGCGGCCATTTCTTGCGTGATCTCCACATACAGATAACCCGGAGGGGCACAGGGCGATTTTTGGTCGGCTATCAGCATCCGGGCCCAGCGCCGTTCGGTGTATTCGCAGATATCCTGGATAGTGCGGCCGGAAATACCCTTCGAAGCCCGGGCCAGATCGCTCAGTTCTTCGATACTCAGATGGTGGGCGTAGCTCTTGAAAATAGAAGCCCGCTCTTTGGCTTCCGGAAGCGGGAAGTGAATTACCGAATCGAATCGGGATAAAAGCGCGTGATCCAGATCGGTAGAACGATTGGTGGCGCCGATGGTCAGAATTCCGTCCCGGGTATCGAACCCGTCGATTTTGCGCAGTAATACGGAAAGAACACGGCGGGTGGCTTCAAACAGGCCGCTTTCCCTGGAAGTGGCCAGCGAATCGATTTCATCCAGAAACAGAATGGCCCGATCATAGGCGGCGGCCGCGTCAAATATGCCGGCCAGGTTCTGGGCCGATTCGCCGTAGTATTTGCTCAGAATATTTTCTACGGAAACATATACCAGGGGCAGCCCGGTTTCACCTGCAATGATGCGTGCCATGGTTGTCTTCCCCACGCCGGGCGGGCCGTCAAAGAGCACTGCCCGGGGCATATTGGAACCTTCACCGCGGGTGGCCCGGGCCACACCCGCATATACTTCCGGATGTCGCAGGGGGAGTATAATACTTTCCAGCACTTCCTGTTTTGTGCGTTTGTAGCCCGCCAGACGATATTTCCGATTGAACATGGAAACCGAATTGCGACCGATTTCCAGTCCGGCGTCGGCGGCGGATGGTGTTCCCGCACTTTCTTCGCTTCCGGCTCGAAAAACCTGGATACCCAATCGCGCCAGGCGGGCGGATGGATCGTTCTGGCGCTCCTCGGGGTGAAACAGCCGGAAAAGCTGGATGCAGGCCTGCAATTCATCCTGGGTCAGGTTGCCCTTGCGCGTGACCTCCACCCGGGTATTATTCGTAATTGATACGAACTTAAACTTAATGCCATACAGGGGCATGTTTCGGTTGCCGGCTTCGTACAGATTTTTGCCCAGATCCTGAAACACAATGTAGCCGGGCTCGAAGGTGTGAATCCGGACATTCTCCACGTGCTTTTTCAGGATTTCCAGTGAGTCGAATATGGCGCTCTTATCCAGAGCCACCGTGGCAAAACTGAATTGCGTTTCGCCCTTCTGAAAAGTAAAGCGCGGGATCTCCTGCAGTGCCTGGCCGGCTTTCGCCAGATGCGCTTCGA
>JAGRMX010000333.1 GCA_020441025.1 Leptospiraceae bacterium | reverse complement strand
ATAAACGTCGGCGCTGCGGGGCTGATCAAGAATCAATGATGCTTCACCGAAGTATTCATAAGTACCATATTTCTTATGCTGATTCTCGTCCTCTTCATCCAGATCCATGCCCTCTACGCGCACATTGCCTGAAAGAATAATGTAAAATTTGTCTCCAGGCGTACTTTTAGAAATAATCTGATCACCGCGCTGAAAATGCTCTTCATTGACGATGGATAGAAATTCCTTCGCTTTGTGGATGGGAAAATCGCGAAAAATGTCCACATTCGAAAGCGCGTCCAGTAAACGGACTTCGCTCTCATGTTTAGGCGCGGTTATGGGCGGATAAAGCGTATTATCGATGCCGAAACGAGCAAGGGTAAGCGCAGTGTCTTCGGGCATATCTTTGCGTGCAATATGATACACGGTGATCTTGCGTTGAATGTCTTCGGGCAGCGATCCCAGATAAGCGACGCGCGTATGCAACGGCGGGATACCGGCCTCATGATAAATAACGCGATGGTGCCATGGAAAATCGCAGAGATCTCGGTAGCGCGATTCGGTCAATACGCCCTTATCCTTGAGCAACTTGTATTGCTCGGGATCATTTAAATGATCGGATGAATAGATGAAGGACTGGTCCTGATAAAAGAATTCAAAACTGAGGCTGGGTATGGAATGCAACGCATACTTAAAGTGAAATTCGGCCCCGTTGATTATGTAGGAACGCCCGATGGTTACCGGTACGAAATCGAACAGTCCGAACAACTCTTTTACCGGAATCTGGGTCAACGCATGGTACTTTCGAATGAATGAATGCAAGACCGTTTCCGTGGAGTAGATGGTGATTTTACCTTCTTCCAGGATTTTCTGAAATGTGCCCGCATCGTGGTCCGCGTGGCAATGGGTCAGGATAATCGAGTTGATTAACCTGGGATTAACATTGGATTCGCGTAGCCACTCGGTGGAATTTACCGGCGGATCGACCATAATGCCTTTGTGATTGATCCAGATCAAAAAGCCGCTGGTATTTTCTTCGGGATCAAAGCCATGGCTGGGTCCCAGACAGGTTATACCCAACAGAGGCGGGTCGTACGGTTCGGGTAAACGATTCCCGGTGTCGTATATGATATTATAGCCGACCTCACCGGGAATCTCGATATTTCGCTCCCAATCCTGATCCTCGACCTGATAAGCATTTCCATTCACATCACGATGGATGATAACATTATTCAATCGGACCTGATCGTTGTGAAACACCACAAACCGGACAAGATCATCCAATTCTCGATCCCCGCGAAAATGCACCATCTCGGCCAGCATGTCCGGGAATCCGAAACTTTCGGCACCATTGATATATTCGGTGCGTAAATCCACTCTTTCCGGACCGAATACGGCTTCTTTCAATACGATTTTAAGGTGTTCACGTTGTTCCCGTGTACAAACAATATACGTTTTCTTTTGCCGGAGAAAATGGTTGTAGTAAATGGGAAATTCCAGTTCGGCCACTGAAATGCCCTTCTCCATGTGGAAGGATTTATTCGGCACCACGTATATTTGCGGCGCCGATCGGGGCAGCATCATGGTGTCCTTGATGGTTTCCGGTGGAGATCCGAATTGAATGTAACCCACCGATGTCTCGGCTATATAGCCTCCGCGCGGTAATCGGGTATATGGTTCGGTCAATTTTACTCTGGAGAGAGCCATGAATTTACGAAATAATCCGAATTATTGGTGTTTTTCGATAAAAGTCTTTAACTGCGGCTTGGGTAATAAGCCCATTACTTTATCCACAACCTGACCGTCTTTATACAGAACCAGAGTGGGAATGGCGGTAATGCCCAGCTTTTGCGCCGTCTGTTGATTATGATCGACATTCAACTTGGCAAACGTAACATTCGGCATTTCACCCGCAAGCTCGTCTATTATTGGTGCAATCATCTTGCACGGTCCGCACCATTCGGCCCAGAAATCTACAAGTACGGTTCCCGAGCCGGTAACCTGATCAAAATCCGTATCTGAAACTGTTTGTATTGCCATTTTTCTTTCCTTGTATTTTTAAAAATAGAATTCGGGGCGCCTTTTTTCAAGTAGATTGCCGGTGCGATCCGGAATTTCGGGTGAATTTTCGCTATATTATGACACGTATCAAATCGCCCCGACAGACAGACTCCATGAAACGGCTACTTCTTGCGACTCTTATCTTTGTCCTTATCTTTTTTTCCGCCAATTAACGATTCGATCATTTCATTCACATTGTCGAGGGACGTGGATACCCGTTTCAATTCTTCTTTCTGTCCGCTGAAGGAGTATATTTTTTTTTGAAATTCAAAGATACGCTGAATCTTCTGTAAATCGGATACGTCCCGGGTACTCAGCTCATACTTGGTCCGAAACTCCTGCGCCGCCAGTTGGCTCTCTTCCATCATGAACTGGAAGTATTCCTGCAACGGACGATAGTCGTCATGTGAAGGATCTTTGCTGATACGCTCATAGGCCTTGAAATCCAGCAGATTGCGAGCCAGGGTGGCCAGGCGCATATGCATATCCGGAAATGACCAGCGCCATTTGGACGATTCGCCCATGGCATTTTTCACATTCTGGATGGATTCCTTAAAACCCTGGCACAGATGCAATCGTTGTTCCCAGCTTACCTGTGCAATCAACGGCAATAGCTCCTGATTTTCCGTCAGAGTGCCGTCAATATCCTCTCCGACCACCTTCATCAGATCCCCGATCAGGCTATTCAATTCGCGGCGAGCGTCATTCAGATAACTATCATTTTTGATGTTCTGAATTTCCTGGGACAGACGCGACATCAACACCAGAGTGTTAGCGCGTTGAATGCCCAGCACGGCTATCTTGAATAAAAAATATGGTTCAATACGGGCGTTCCGCCGGGCCACCGCACGCATGGTCGAGATCTCTTTTTTGAGATCCTCGGCGGTGCTTTTATACGGTTTAATTTTCACCGCGAAGAGTTGCTTCTGTTCCTTGCTGACAGCCACGAGGAGACATATTATGTTGCAAAAAAAGGGTGGCAACCCTAAATCAATAGTGGCGTGATTATATCAGGGAGAAATTCATGCCCCGTCAGGCCGCTCGGTCGGCAGAGGTACGCGTATGTTTGGAACTGGACTTGGAATGTGGGAAATACTGGCGATTCTGGTATTCATCCTGATTCTATTCGGAGGACGCAAAATTCCCCAGTTGGCCCGGGATCTCGGAACCGGAATCCGTGAGTTTCGCAAATCCATTTCCGGCGCTCCCTCCCAGGAAATTGCCGATGAAAGCGAGCCCGAAGAGCGCGTAGAACGCAAGTCCAGCCCGCGTAAGAAAAGCAAGTCCAAAAGCTCCTGAATCATTTGAATCAACTTTCCATCTATTGAATGGCAAAGAAGAAAATCAGCAAAAAGCCGGTTATAAAGCGAACCGGCACCTACCGTCGTACGAGCGCTAATCGGGCCGAAGAAACCACCAGCCGACGCCCCCCGGAATTCGATTCCGATGCGGACATATTCGCTGATCAATCGGATTATGACGATCAGTACGATCATCTCGAACAGGAAGTCGACCCGGATGAAAAATACATGTCCATCGGCGAGCATCTCGAAGAGCTACGCCGACGCCTGATTGGCATCCTTGCGGTTATTGCAGCTACCAGCCTGGTAGCCGGCATTTTCTATCGTCAGATTCACGGTTTTTTGATCGGCCCCTACCTGGAAGTGACCGAGCAAAAACACGATTTAATTCTCAATCGCATGTACGGCAACATTGAGATAATTTTCAAGCTCAGCTTCATGATGGGATTTGTGGTCAGCCTGCCGATATGCATTTTCATCTTATGGGGATTCGTCACACCGGCCGTAACCAGGCGTACGGCCTGGCTGGGACATCTGACGGTGGCGGCATCCACGTTCCTGTTCTGGCTGGGAATTTACGTATGCTGGATTTATATTTTTCCCATCTCCATGCAATTCTTACTCGTGGATACGCTGCTGGAAGGCGTGGCACCGATGACTTCCCTCGAGAACTATTACTCGTTCGTCATGGTGTTGCACATCGGCAGCGGACTGGCTTTTCAACTACCGATTATTATGATCAGCCTGGGAGCGCTGGGCATCGTTACCACCGATTGGCATAAGGCTTACTGGCGGTACATTGTAATCTTGACGCTTGTATTCTCGGCCATCATTACCCCGCCCGATCCGGGCAGCATGTTTATTCTGGGCTTGATGCTACAGGGATTATATGCTATTTCGTTTTTAGTGGTCTGGATTATCGAACGCATGCGGCGCAAACGCGAAATTAAAGAGCAAGCCGATTACGAAGCCGGATTGTAATTATCGAAC
>JAGRMX010000332.1 GCA_020441025.1 Leptospiraceae bacterium | reverse complement strand
TGCGGCCGGAGAAGTACTCACTCCTCTATTAAAGTACATCTCCACCGTGCATTCCACCTGGATAACACATGAAGCCATGATGCTGCACGGCGGTAACGGAATCCTCGGCGATTTTTCCTGCCTGCCGCGCCTGCACAATGACGCCATCATCAACGAAACCTGGGAAGGGACGCATCAAATCATCGGCGAGCATACGCTCAAGGCCTACGCGCGACCGCGCATTCGGGCGGCCTTTCTGGAACTGGTGGAGCAAAATCTACGCGGGGCGACGGATCGGTCGGAACTCAGTCAACCCCTGGCTTTTGCGCAGGAAAAGCTGAATCTGCTGCGCGACCTGCGCGGCACCGGTGGCGTCTATGGCGAGGTGAATCGCAGTGCTTTATGCGACGGATTGTATGATCTGTTCGTCGTTTCGGAATGGATTGCGGAGAGCGTGGCCGGAAATGAAATGGCCACTTTGTTTGCCCGGGGACATGCCGAGATTGTACGTCGCGGTCGTTCGGGTATTACCGATCCGGAAGGCATATTTAACGACGTGGATATATTGCGCCGTATCGTAGACTATTGATTGAACGATCAGTTTTCAACTTCTCGCCACACAACTCCGCGAATATGTTTAAATGAAATTGGGCCCATCTGGCGTGAATCGGTGGTCCGGTCCCGTCGATCGGCAAGGACATACACGCTGCCCGCCGGAACTATCAGTGCGGCGGTGGAATCCCGTCGAACACTGCCCAGGTTTATAGGTGAACCGGTGTACTCGATTTCGGATTGGATGGTTTGTTCCCAGACGGAGTACAGCGGTTGATTGTCGATGTAAACCTGGCGATCATGCATTTGAATCTGTTCGCCCGGTAGCGCGATAACCCGACGAAGCATGAACATGTCCGGATGAAAGGGGTGCTCCAGCAAAATAACGTCCCCGCGCTGTAATTCCGCCGGATTGAATTGCTGCAGGATGTAGACGGTCTCATCGGCGGGCAGGGCCGGAGCCATATCATCCTGCTGGACCACATAGGGGAATACCACGAACGCGTGGATCAACCAGCGTAGAATAAAAGCAAGCACCAGAGCCAGTCCGGTCCCGATGAATACCGCATTTCGACTGATGCCCATTTTTTTATCCGGCACGAGATCCTTGCTGAAACGATTGAGCACGAAGGAAGAGCGCCGGGCATACTATGACGGGTCAAGCGATTCCGTTGTTCCGATCAAAAATCAGTCGCAAACTCATATCCATCTGACAGCCTTGTCCTGGTGCCCGATTATCAATACATAACCAGACAGCATCAACTGGATCTGGCCATCAGCCAGATGAGCGGGGCTGAGTGTCTGGGGGTGGATACCGAGTCTTCCGGGTATTATACCTACTTCACCGAACTCTGTCTGATACAGATCAGTGCCGGTCGGATGCATTTCGTTATCGATACCCTGCAAAATCTGGATTTGAGTCCGCTCGGTCGCGTTATGGGCAATCCGGATATTATAAAAATCTTTCACGCGGCCGTTTCGGATGTGATCGAACTCAAACGGGCTTACGACTGGGAGGTTGCATCGGTATTCGATACTCTGCTCGCCTGTCGTATGCTGGGGCACAAGAGTTGCTCGCTCTTCAATCTGGTGAAGCATTATGAAGGCGTGCAGCTAAAAAAGAAAGAACAGAAATCCAACTGGAAACGCCGGCCATTGACCGAATCGCAACTGGATTATGCGCATCGTGATACCATTTACCTCGAGAGTCTGATGCGTAAAATGCAGACCGAATTGGAACAACTGGGCCTTAAATCCGAATACCGGGCCGAATGCGATTATATGCTGGAGCATGTCGTCGTCGAGCCCGAGTCCAATTTTAATCCGGACGGTTGGTTAAAAATTGCCGGCAATGTACAGGTATCGCCCATCGAACGCGGTATTATTCGTGAGTTGTATACTCTACGAGATCAGCGCGCGCGCAAGGATAACATGGCTTCTTTCCGTCTTATTTCCAACGAAGGTATCCTGCGCCTGGCCCGGAATCGGGCCGGCACTATGGATGAACTGTATCAAATGCGTGTAGGACATCCGGCGTTCATTAAAAAAGAAGGGAAACGCATTCTGGAAGTGCTGGCCGATCCGCCCGAAATCCAGGAATCGGATTTACCGCGACCACCCGAACGAGATCCGCAGGAAGAAGCGTTGCTCAAGCGTCTGAAAAAATGGCGCGATGCGGTAGCGACGCATCGCGGTATGGATTCGGCCTTGATTGCCAGCAACCGGGTTTTATTGAACGTGGTCCAGAATTGTCCTGAAAATATTGATGCGCTGAACCGGCTGGGTGTAATGAGTGGTTGGAAAGTCCAGCATTATGGTCCCGGCATACTGGCAGCATTACACGGCAAGGGCGAGTTTGAACTTCCGCCCGGGCTTGCGGTACTTACCGGCAACGATACCCGCCCTCCTGATCCTGAGAAATGACCTATGTTAAAGAAGATTCAAATAAGTCGATTGACTCTGGTAAATATTGTCGCCAGCGCTTTGATTATCGGCATGTTTTTAAGCCCGTTCATTTACTCGGGCTTTCATGATATTCTACGTCGCGATCGGGTGACGGATGCGGAGCCGCTCAGTCGAACGGATCAGGCCGCGGCGATCGCTCTTCAACAATCGTTCATAAACGTATATGAGAAAGCCAGTCCTTCGGTGGTGTTTATAAAAACCAACGTGCTGGTACGCACCGGTTGGTGGCTGGATTTATATCGCTTACAGGAACAGGCCGGCTCGGGCATCATCATTGACGGTGAAGGTTATATTGTAACCAACAATCATGTGGTACAGGGCGCTCGAAAAATCGAGGTGGTGTTCCATGATAATACCACCGTGACGGCCACCCTTGTGGGACGCGACGAATCCAGCGACGTGGCTGTAATCAAAGTACCCGCCTCACCTCGATTGGTTCCGGCGGTGCTGGGCAATTCGGATGAGATCGAAGTGGGCCAGATGGTCTTCGCCCTCGGCGCGCCTTTCGGACTGGATCGCACGTTTACTACCGGCATAATTTCCGCCAAGCAACGTCAGATAGACGATTCCAGTTACTCGCGCATTCAGACCGACGCTTCCATCAATCCGGGTAACTCGGGCGGACCGTTGTTGAATATTTATGGCGAGGTTGTAGGTATCAACCAATCTATTTATTCCACCAGCGGCGGCAGCATGGGTATAGGATTTGCCATTCCCATCAACGAAGCGATTGAAGTTATCGATCAACTGAAGACCGAAAAACGAGCCATCGGTCAGCCCACCCTGGGCGTGCAGGTGGGCCAGCCTGCGCCCAGTTTGCGAGAGGATCTGGGATTGACCGAAGAGCAAGAAGGCGTTGTGGTCATTTTTGTATTTCCGGATTCGGCCGCCGCCGACGCCGGTATTAAAGAATACGATTTTATTCAAAAAGTAAACGGAGAGGCGATTACATCCGCGCAGGAATTGATTCAGATGGTGCGCAAGACCGGGGTGGGTGGTACACTCAAAATGGAAATTATTCGACGTGGTGAACGCATGACCATTGAAGCGATTGTTGGTGAAGCGGCGCCCAGTGAATCGCCCTTTAACTGAGTATGCTCGATGCCGATCCGCAGCGCTGGATACGACTGGATGAAGTAGAATCCACGAATTCGTACTTAATGCACTCCGATGTTCCTTCGGGTTGCGTGTGTCTGGCGCGGCGGCAGACCGCCGGGCGGGGTCGGCGCGCCAACGACTGGGTGAGTCATCCGGACCGATCGTTTGTATTCTCAGCCTGCCTGGTGCTGCCGACGGAGCATGCGCTGGTGCGCAGACTGGCGCTGCTGCCGCTGGCGGTCGGCATGGCGGTCTTAACCGCTGCCCGCCGGAAATTAATGGAATTGCGACCGGACCTGGCTTCGCAAAGTGAGTTTCAAATTAAATGGCCCAATGATGTTTATCTGATCCGCAATGCCGATGTCGGGAAACTGGCGGGCATTCTGATTGAAAGCGAATCCAGCGCCACACAGGTTCGTATTGTCATCGGCATCGGTTTGAACTGGCAGGGCGCTATAACGGTTGCACAACCGGCGGGACACATTCCGCCCGTGTCTTTATTCGAGCGGATCGATCGACCACCGGAAGATTTAACCGCCGTATTAATTGAAGAAATCAATCGTCGTTTGCTACAATTATGGTCCGATGAAGAACCGGTGGTACTGGATGAAGTGCGACGGCATTTCTATTTAACCGGTCGCGTTATTCAATCAGGCGGCATGGTATATATTGTGCGCGGTATCGCCGCGGATGGCGCTTTGTTGGTTGAAGATATGGACGGTCGAACGGCCGCCGTACA
>JAGRMX010000331.1 GCA_020441025.1 Leptospiraceae bacterium | reverse complement strand
TATTACATGGCAGCTTCCGGTTTGTACGATACGGTGCTGGTGGTGTCGGGTAACAAACTGAGTGAATCTTCCGTGCAACGCGGCCTTTCGCTGGTCTACTCGCCCACCATGGGTCGGGACTTCGCCGCCGGAGCGCCATCGGCGGTGGCCAATCAAACTCGAATTTACCAGCATAAGTATCCGCACGTCAAAGACGAACACTTCGCGAAGATCGGTACATTGATGCGTAAGAACGCGCTGAACAATCCCAATGCCCAGTTAAAACTTCCCCAGATTACCGAAGACATGATGTTAAATATGGCCTGGCTTTCCACGCCGTTTCGGTTGTTGGATTCGTGTCCGACCAGCGACGCGGCCTGTGCCATGATCATTCAATCCGAGGATCGGGCCGAAAAGCAGGAGCGACCGGTGGCCTGGATTCAGGCCGTATCCACAATTTCGGACGGAGTCAACTATCCCGATCGTGACTGGAGTGATCCGATTGCGTTGAAAGAAGCTTCGAAGCGCTGTTATGCGCAGGTGGGCATTACCGATCCGGTGGAACAGTTGGACGTGATTGAGCTGTATGACGCCTTTACCAGTCAGCATTTGATGTGGTATGAAGGTTTGCTGTTGGCCGAACCGGGACGTGGTTGCGATTTAATCGATTCGGGTGCGGTTCGCATGGACGGCAAAATCCCGGTGAATCCGTCGGGAGGCGTTTTATCGAACAACAGTATCGGGGCCTCGGCCATGATTCGCCAGGCGGAAGTGGCGTTGCAGATTATGGGACTGGCCGGAGATCGACAGGTGCCCGATGTGGAAGTCGGCCTGGCGCACGGCTGGGGCGGCGCGATTCAGTTTCATACCGTGATGATTATGAGTCGTGAAAAAGATATTCAAAAGTCTTTTGAAAAGCAGGCCGCGCATAAACGCAAGCAGGCCGGTTGAAATGTTCGGTTTGAATAAATGCGATTGGTAAATTGGTAAAATATGTTTCTGGCAATTTTGCAAAACAGCGCCGCTTAGCAGTGCGCTCAATGAGCGTAAGGTATATAAAAGGAATAACTACGAAAAGTCTGGATAAACCGGCAGGTAAACTATGAGTACGGATGTTAAAATTCTCGCAGGAGAAATCAACGTAGATTATAAATGGAATCCCGGTCCCGTGGTCGGTCGTTTTTTGACTTCCATGCGGGACGACGGCGAACTGGTGGCGATTCGCTGCACCAAAACCAGTAAGGTATATCTGCCGCCCCAATCCTGGTCGCCTTATGGTATGATCAAAATGGAACGCTTCGTGCCGGTAAGCGGCGCGCCCACGTTAAAGGCGGGTACCGTCGTGTATCGGGCGCCGTGGAATGCTCCCGAAGATGTACCTGTGCCTTATATGCTGGCGGCCATCGCGTATCCAGGTATGGATTCGGAATTGATTCACATAGTCGTGGCGGATCGGGCAAAGCTGGAGAGTTTGCAGCCGGGCGTGCGACTGAAAGCCGTCTGGAAAGAAGAACGCACCGGTACGATTCGAGATCTATTGTATTATCAGCCGGACGATTAAAACCGGCTTGCCGGTAAGCGGCGCGAACTCTTTTCAGAACCGCGTGGAAGCGGCTTTGAGATAACATTTATTTTATGGTTCGGGAAAAATCGAACTGATTCTCACAGGAGAAGGATATGTCAGCGGAAACTCAAAATCAAAGCGTACAGAATTCTGGTATCGACTACAGTGACATTAAATGTCCGTACGATACTATTCCGGCCCTCATGGCGGCGCGTGCGCAGAGTCACGGCGATAAGACGTATTTGATATTTCAAGAAAAGGAATACACCTATCGACAGTTTCATGAGATTACGAATCGGGTGGCGGATGCACTTATAAAACAGGGCGCTCGCAAAGGCGATCATGTCGCTCTATTGATTCCCAACTCGGATGAATTTTTGTTCTGCTATTTCGGAGCCATCAAGGCCGGTTGCGCCGCCGTGACGCTGAACACATTATTAAAGGCCGACGAACTGGAATACATCATCAAAAACAGTGAGGCGCGTTTACTGTGTACCACGCCCCATTATCGCAAATTGCTGGATCCGGTATGGGAACAACTGGAAAATGAAATTGATAAACTGATCTTTACCGGCGAGGAAGTACCGTCTGTTTATAGCGACGGGCTGCTCTTAAATGACATGATCGAGTCGGGCGATCCGCAGTTTACTTCGTCCGTGCAGGCCGACGACGCGGCGGTCATGATATACACTTCCGGTACAACGGGACATCCAAAAGGCGTCGTGCTGAATCATGACAATATAATGTACAACAGTTATGTAGCGCCGCGTTTCATCGACCAGCAGGAAGACGACGTTTCGCTGTGCATCATGCCCCTGTTTCATGTGAACGCGCAAATCGCGTCCATGATGGCCACGATACAGGCGGGCGCCACCGTCGTACTGGAAGAGATGTTTAAACCGCGGCAGTTTATCAAGACATTGAAAAAATACCGCTGCACGACCTTCAGCGGAGTCCCGACTATTTATAATTATTTAAACGATATGAAAGAGGCCGAAGGCGAATCGCTGGATTTTATGAAAGCCTGTATCTGCGGTGCCGCGCCCATGCCGGTGGACGTATTTCAAAAATTCGAAGAGAAATTCGGCGCAAAGATTATCGAGGGGTACGGTCTTTCGGAAGGTACCTGTGTCTCTTCGCTGAATCCCCTGACGGGTACGCGTAAAATCGGCAGCATCGGCATTCCCATTGCCGGTCAGGAAATGGATATCTGGGATGAAGACGGCAATCCGTTGCCGGTCGGCGAAGTTGGTGAGATCGTAATCAAGGGGCCCAACGTAATGGCCGCATACTGGCGCAACCCGGAAGCGACCGCGAATACCATTATTAACGGATGGTTGCGTACCGGCGATCAGGGCTATCGCGATCAGGACGGATACTATTTCATCGTCGGTCGCAAGAAGGAAATGATTATCCGCGGCGGTGAGAACATCTATCCGAAAGAGATCGAAGAAGTACTTTATGAAAATGATGACGTAATGGACGCCGCCGTCGTGGGTATTCCGGACAAAAAGTACGGCGAAGAAGTGGCCGCGTTCATTGTGCCGCGACCCGGTTCTTCCATGAGCGACAAAGACATCAAAAAGTATCTGCGCGCGAAGATCGCGGATTATAAACGACCGCGAGTCATTGAAATCGTACATGACTTACCGCGCACGGCCACGGGCAAAATACAGAAAATCAAAATCATCGAAGAATACGTCGGCAACATGCAACTGATCAACCGGGTGAACGGTAACGTGCGCCTGCCGTACAACTGGGTGTACGGCGCGGGTCTGGCGAAGTTCTATCAGGGCATGAAAGACGAGGGCAAGTTTTACGGCTCGCGCAATCCGCGGACCGGCAAGGTGCAACTGCCGCCCAAGGGTTACGACGGCACTACGTTCGAAGAAGCCAATGAGTGGGTGGAACTACCCAACAAAGGCACACTGGAAAGCTTTACCACGGTGCATATGGAATTCCCCGGTCAGCCCATGCAACCGCCGTACACCTATGGTTACATCAAGCTGGAGGGGGCCAGCACTCACATTTATCATCTCATTGAAGAGATTGAAGAAGCGGATATTCGTGTTGGTTTGCGCGTGGAAGCGGTATGGAAGAATCAGAACGAACGCCGTGGCGATCTGTATGACATCCGTTATTTTCGGCCGTTGAAGGATTGACCCCCGGGAAATGCGAATTCAGCTGGCCATGATATGGCCGTCATCGACACCCATTGCCATCTGGATCTGGTAGCGGAGCGAAAAGTTTCCGTGTCCGAATCGTTCGCTAACGCCGGTAGCGCCGGAGTGGAGGCGATTGTACAGATTGCCACCGGATTGCAATCGGCCCGATTCAATCGAGATCTTTCACAGAGCTATGAAAGCGTTGCGTCGGGCGATACCGAGGCGGCACCGGCTTTGTACTGGACTGCCGGTCTGCATCCGGAGGGCACCGATCGGTTGCATGAACTGGACGAGCTTTTTACGTTGATCCGCGCGCATCGCGATGACTCTCGATTTCTGGGAATCGGGGAAACCGGCCTCGATTATTTTCATACCATGGAATACGTGGCGCAGCAGAAGGATAGCTTCGCCCGACATCTCGATCTGGCGGTGGAGCTAAAACTGCCGGTGGTCGTGCATACCCGTGATGATCGCATGTACAATCCGGATAAGGTAGGCAGTATAACCGACGCCCTGGCCATGGTTCAATCCAGACCTTCGGTGCGCGGTGTGTTGCATTGCTTTACCTACACGGAAAAAGAGGCGCTGCCATTTGTGGAACAGGGCTGGATGGTTTCGTACAGCGGAG
>JAGRMX010000330.1 GCA_020441025.1 Leptospiraceae bacterium | reverse complement strand
AATGAAATTGTCAGCACGGAAATTCAGATAGCCCGGGACGATGATTTCGGCTCAATCGTATTTCAGAATTCGGTCAGCGGCAATCGCGTGGCCGTGCGTCAGAATCTGCCCCGGGGCGATTACTACTGGCGCGTGCGTGGTACGGATAGCAGCGGCGTTCAGACCGATTACTCGGCCGTGATTGAATTCTCGGTGGGTGAAACCGAACCGTTGCAACTACTTTCACCGCCCGATGCGGCCCGCATCGATTCGGATTCCGCCCAGGTATCCGGCGTAAATCTGCAATGGCGACGACCGGATCTATTCGGTAATTTTCAGGTGCTGCTGGGCAATTCACCGTCACTTGATGATGCCCGTGAGCGAAATGTTACCAGCCTGAGTACAACCTACAATTTGAATACCGGCACGTATTACTGGAAGGTGCGTGTCATTGATCCCAATGGGGAAGTGCTCAGTGAGAGCGCCGTGCGATCGTTCGAAGTTACGGACGCCTTTGTGGCGCCCACTCCCCAGTATCCGCTTTCGGGCATGACCGTGGATATGACCAATCGGACCGACCTGCCTTTACGCTGGAATGCATCCGGCGGCGCCAATATTACTTATGAAGTGAGCGTCACGAAAAAAGGCGGGGCGTTGATGTTCCAGAATACGACCCGGGGCACCAGCTATATTCATCGAGATCTACGCAATTTCAGTGAGGGCACGTTTATCTGGAGCGTGCGCGCCTGTCGTCAATTCCAGGGACAACGCCAATGCACCGAAACCGTTTCCCAGGAGTTCAACATAGTCCTCCGGGAGGATCTGGCGCCGCCGGTGATCACTTCGCCCGGTGAACAATTTATCATTGAATGATTGGATGTGATTCTCAACCGATCGGATATATATGAGTGTATACAGGATAACATACGGTGGAATCGTTCTGTCGATTCTTTGCGCCCTGATACTCTCCACCGCTCCCCTGTCCGCCCAGAACGATGAAGATCAGTCCAGCAGACAGGTCACTTTACGCTGGAATCCGGTAAACGGAGCCATCGCCTATTTAATTCAAATCCGCAATGCGGATGAGGAAATCATTACCGACGAACGCATCCAGACCACCACGTTTGAACGCCAGTTGGAGCCGGGCACTTATAATTATCGCGTTGCGGCGGTGAATCGGTTCGATCGCCCCGGCCAGTGGTCCAACTGGCTGACACTAACTGTACGAACTACAAGTCGTCCGCGCATAACCGAATTTGAACCGCCGGAAGAACATAATCCCGGCGAGGCGGAACAGCGTCTGATCATCAAAGGTAAGAATTTTCTGGAGCAGACCAAATGCTTTCTGGTTCTACCCGGGCAGGTACGCCAGGAAGTCCGCACCGAATACATTGACTCCAGCACTCTGGCCGTGTGGGTTCCCTCTCGGGTGCTGCGTGACGGCAACTACGATGTCTTAATTCAAAATCCGCGCGGACTGGAACGTCGTGAAACCGGAGCGGTAGCCATCAAAGACAATCGCGTCGAGGTTCCGGAGGATAAACGGCGTCCGGCCCGGGACGATGAAGAAGAAGGCGAGACGGAAGGTCCGGACGAGCGCACGCCTTCCGAGTTCAGCGGAAGTTGGGAAAGCCTGTTGCCCGGTGTGCCCTCCTTTCAACGCGGCCAGACTACCGCCGGGACCTTATGGGGCGTGGGCTTCTGGGGATTGGGTCTGCTCAGCGGTCTGGAAGCGCAGGCCGCATCCATAACCAGGGCGGAATACAATCGCACTCCCTACGCCCAAATTTTTAATTCGCCCCTTTTGCTGTACTACTGGACCAGCAACGGTGTGCCCACTTCCTTCATCGCCGAATGGGCCGTAATTGTCGAGCAACAGCGATTAAAAGCCGAAGCCGATTTTGTAGAGCATCGCAATCGTCATTACGCGCTGGCGGGACTTTCCGTTGCGGCATGGGTGAGCCATTTCATCATAGAGAATGACGATCGCTTTGAATCAACCCATCTGGTGCCGGGCGTTTCCTTCTTCAAACGCGGCCAGGGCGCTCGCGGCGGAGCCTGGGTCGGAGCAATGGTAGCCGTGCTCGGCGGAATTATAGTAGAACGCCAAAAAACCAACGAATCCTTTCGATCGTACCGGCGATTGGATCGGAACATTGTCATCAGCCCCATCTTTCAGGCTTATGCCTTAACGCGAAACAATTCCACGCTGGAGTACCTGGCTTACAATGGTTTGCGCGGGCGATACATCGCCGATGAGACCTATTCCGAGTACACTCTGCATCGCAACAATGTAAACATGCTGACCGGCGCCCTGGCCATGGTCTATTTAATGCAGGTTGTGGATGCGACCATGAGCGCTCCCGATCCTTCACCCGGACCGGCACCGGTAGATTCGGATACCATTGAAACCAGTGCCTCTAACAGGAACTTAGATAATCACTTCGAAGGCAATGTGCCTTTTATGATTGCGCCCCTACCCGCCGATGATAGCGATCCGACCTACCAGGGAATGCAATGGAGCTTTGCTTTTTAACGCTCCCGAATCCGGGCGTTTCTTCGCAGAGCCTTTTTTACCGTAGTAAAAATCCGATTGTGATCGAAGCAGGCGATCACTTATCACTCCATCCGATCCGACTCCAGTTGTTTACCAATTCGAGCCCGACCGCTGAAATCCTTGCCGATCAGGACATTTACGGAGACATTCTCACCGTTGATAATATTGCCTTCGAGCACATTTACACTGACGGCACCATCTTCTATGTTGCCGCGCATGACATTGATGACCACACGTTTTACCGAAGGTCCACGAATGTCTCCGACCAGATAATCGATGGAAGTATTCTTGCAGTCGATTACATTGCCCTGTACGAAACTATAACGACCGCCGCGTTTCGCCACCAGATCACCGGTATGGACCGGGTGTGCCGGATTCTCTTCGGCCGTTTCGCCGCAACCGACACCGCCGATAACAATAAGCGTCGTCAGAAAGATCATTGTGAGGTTAATGGAAATCGATTCTCGAATTGATAGTGTCATGCTCATCCTTAATTCGTATGATAGCCCTGTGAGTATATAAATAAAGAGTGATGTCAAAAACGGCGCCCACCCGGTTAATCCGGATTGGATTATAGGCCCTATGCAAAGAATCGCATTGAATCGGATTAGCTCATATCCCGTATGTCGTTGGTCAGATGCGTATCCAGTTTGCGTCGCCCGAATTCTTCTACGGCCCGTACCGCATTCTTGAACGCCTTGGCATTGGAACTGCCATGTCCGATGATACAGTTGCCCTGCACTCCCAACAACGGCGCCCCGCCGTACTCGGCGTAATCCATGCGATCTTTGATCATTTGAAAGGTCGGTCGTAACATCATAGCTCCGGTCCGCCCCAGGGCCGTTTTATGAATCTCTTTTTTCATCAATTCGAAGATGGTACGCGCCAGGCCCTCCGTCGCCTTGAGGACAATATTGCCAATAAAACCATCGCAAACCAGAACGTCCACGCTGCGTTCGCCGCCGTAGATATCACGGCCTTCAATGTTGCCCACAAAGTTCAGGCTG
Source organism: Leptospiraceae bacterium (assembly GCA_020441025.1). Taxonomy (GTDB): domain Bacteria; phylum Spirochaetota; class Leptospiria; order Leptospirales; family Leptonemataceae; genus JAGRMX01. Next base: position 804 of record JAGRMX010000330.1, on the reverse strand, counting down.
GTTCTGAGCAACTCCCGATGCGCGGCCAGAGTCACAAAATCGCCTTTTTTACTTTCCTCTCCGTTGGAAAGCAATCCTACCCGGGGTTTCGTTATGCCCAGAATCTCCCGGGAAAAGGTGGCGCCCATGATTCCGAACTGCACCAACCACTCGGCTTTACAATCCACGTTGGCGCCTGAATCCATCAGGACCGTCACACCCTCTTCTCGCGGTATCTGGGTGGCGATGGCCGGTCTTTCCACGCCTTTAATACGACCCATTTCCCAGAGCGCGGCGGCCATCGTGGCTCCGGTGTTGCCCGGTGAGAAAAAGCCGACGGCACGACCTTCTTTGACCATGCGGGCCGCCACCATGACGGACGCATTTTTTTTGGAGCGCACCGCCCGGGCGGGCATTTCATTCATGCCAATCACTTCGAAAGATTCGGCTACATCGCAGTGGTCGGAGTCGATGGGGAAACGATAGAGCAGATCATGGATGACCTCGGGATCTCCCACCAGGATGACTTTCGATCCGAATTCGCGCACGGCCTGCATGCAACCATGCACGGCGGTCTCCGGCCCCAACTCACCGCTCATTACATCGACTGCAACCCACACGGAAACAACCAGGAGTCGTATCAATCCGGGGTAAAGCAGATTTCAATAGATTACGGCCGGAATTCGAACCGGAAACACTCTGTCGATCGGTCGAAGCGCGCAAATTGCACGCAGCATGCGAATAAATAGTTGAAAGCGTCCAAATAGAACCATGGGCGCGCATTCACCGGAGCAGACAGCGCTTTCAAGGGAGTCGCACGACGGG
>JAGRMX010000032.1 GCA_020441025.1 Leptospiraceae bacterium | reverse complement strand
GCAGATACATGCACCTGGAGATTACATAAAATCGGTCGATTTTTTGTGGCAATTGCGGAATATGCGCGTATCTGAGCGAATACTTATGAAGAAAATTACCCTGAAATCCGCGCGGGCCCTGCGTGAGTTTGCGCGCACCAGAATAAGAACGCGCTGGCATATGTCTTTGATCCTCGGCGGGGTGGCGTTGACCGGCGTGCTTTCCAGTAAGATGATGCTGTGGCTGGGTCTCGATACCTTGCCCCTGCGTCTGGGTCTGGCATTCCTGATAGCGTATGCCTGTTTCTTTGTCTTTATCCGCATATGGTTGTATGTTTTCACGCCGGACAATGCGGGTGCGCGCCACCGCTCGAATGTGGATTGGAGCGATGCCATTCCGGACGGGAATATCGGGTTGCCCGGTGTCGGTTCGGGTGGGGGCGCATCCGGAAATTATGCGGGCGGCGGAGGCGGCAGTTTTGGCGGGGGAGGCGCCGGCGGATCCTGGGATGATAATCCGACCGCCGGAGTCGTGCCGGCCGCACTGACCGATGCCGGCACCGCTGCAGGTGCTTCCGATTCGAGCTTTAAGTTGCCGGACCTGGACATTGGCGATTCGAAAGGCGCGGGGGCGATTGTATTGTTGCTGGCGTTGATTGTATTGCTGGCGGCCATCCTGGGAAGCGCCGGGTATTTGATTTATCAGGCGCCGATTATTCTATCAGAAGCGCTGTTTGAGTTTCTGCTATCCAGCGGGCTGGTGGTCAGTGTGAAAAAAATGAAGGAACATGATTGGATGGGCAGCGTACTGCGCGCCACCTGGATACCCGCTTTGATCATGTTTGCTCTAACAATGGCAACCGGTACCGCGGCCATGTTGGTCTGTCCGACCGCAAACACGCTATGGAACGCATTTCGTCAATGTGTCGTCAGTTGAGGCCGTTGCGGGCAAGCCGGTACGTTCTGCATACCGATCGGAGGGATGCGCATGCGGTTTAAGTCAAAATGGAAATCGATTGTTATGACTGTCTGCATGTTGCCCGCTGTGTTCGGCTCATCCCATTGTACGACAATCGACGGAGCCTACTACTTACGAGCCGCCAATGCGGAGATGGATGAAAGTGAAAATATCTGTCCCCATCCCTGTGCTCATATTGAAGAGGCGGGCTTTCATTTATATTTCTGGTCAAAATCCAGTTCACATCCGGTAATGCGGGGGGCCTGTCTGATACCATTCTGGCCGATGGATACGGCGTACATGGATGGACTGGATATTCGGCTGTACTGGCGGATCATTCCACCGACTTCGGCCGACGCATCGCGACCGACCGTGTTTCGGATTCAGAGCGATAGTTTCGTTGCCTATGACTCACAAAATCAATCCGAGCGGCCGCTGGGTCTTTCCATAGACAGCCTGAAGCCGGACGGCAGCGAGTACTATAAGTACTTCAGCTTCGCGCCATATGCCGATGAATGGCAAACCGAATATGAATTCGCCGGCGACACCGAGCTGCAATTATGGTATATAAATTTAATATATAGCCAATTAGATGAGTTACGTTTACGCATTGATATACAATCCGAGGGTCGGGATATTCCTATTACCGGGCTGGTGCTGGAAACGGATATGCGCTATGAATACACGGCCCTGGAGATTCCGCTGACATTCGCTCCGGTGAGGTAGATTTAAGTGAATGTATTAAATTCCCTGTAAACCTGTTTCAATTGTGTTGCCGGTTTTCAGGTATATTCAACGCGAGGGTGGAAAGTGCCTGACGCGCATAATAATGCCAGCACAGGCCCTCAGACCTGTGCTGATAAACCGATTCAATTAAAATTCGGGTCGCGGCTCGTTGGAAGTCCATTCTTTATACAAAATATCGGGATGTGATTCAAAAACCGAAGGGTGAACTTTACGAAAATGTTCTACGACTTCTTCGCTGCGTTCATGATCCAGATCAATTTTCTGTACAATCCGGTCCGAACCTGAAATACCCAATTCATTGCGATCAATGCTGATAATGGGGAGAACGGTTATTGTTCCCGCTTTCGCTTCGGTGGGATATATTTCAGGCGAAAGCAAGACGGTCCATGTAATCACACTGTTCCCGCCCGATTGAACCACCAGAAATTTATGCTCATTATCCTTATATGTGCCGGGTGGAACATGAAAAATAAAATAACCATCGTCGTCCGCCGCCATGTCGGACCATGTTCCGCTTGTAGCAGAACCGCCATGGTTGACTTCAATTCGGGTATGCGGCGGACCGCCAAGCACAAATGTATAGTGATACCAGGATGTGTAAGAACCTGGTTTGCCGCCCCCGTCCAGATCCTCCACTTTGCCGATAATAATGCCGTTTGTCTCCGGCGCGCCGACTGTATTTGTGACCGCATCCTTTTTCAGATCAAAGTATTGCGGGGAGGCGCAGGTGATTATCAGAAAAGGAAGCAGAACTAAAATTTTTCTCATGTTGATACTCCTCTGGTGTAAATCTTGAAACGCGGGTGCGTTGATGTTTTTTATGATTGTTGATCTTATATCGATAGTGAAGATGTAATTAAAATTTACTATTAGAATTGCAATTAATAATTCGGATTGTTTGTGATTTAAGCTTTCGGAGGTTGCCCGGTTCTTTAATTGATTGCTATTTTCGCCATGTGCGGAATTAAATGCCAGGTATATGGAATCAACGCAACGTTACTTCGAAGACATCCCCATCGGTCAAAAATTTGAGCTGGGCAGCGTGACTGTTACGGAAGATGAAATCATACGCTTTGCCCGGGAGTTTGATCCGCAACCGTTTCATATCGATAAAGAAGCGGCGCATGAGTCCATGTTCGGCGGTTTGATCGCCAGCGGCTGGCACACGAATGCGCTGTACATGAAACTTTTTGTCACCACCATGATGGAACAATTTGCCGGGCGCGGCTCGCCCGGAGTGGATATGCTGCGCTGGAAGCGGCCCGTACGACCCGGTGATGTGTTGCACGGTGAATTTGAAGTGCTGGAAAAGAAGCCCTACCGCGGGGGCATGGGCCTGATTCGGGCCGCCAATCGTTTTATAAATCAGGACGGAAAGGAAGTCATGCATTTCATCGGTCTGATGTTGATTGCCAGACGTGAAAGTCGGTAGCGCTGTAGTTCTTGAATCGCGCCGTTCGCGAATGGTTCGGTATTAAATATCAATTAATCATAATCACCGATGTTACTATTGGAATAAATCGCATAAAAATCGCAAAAAAAGGAACGGAATTATAATTTCGGTCGATTCCATCCGGCCGCATCGGTTACAATACGCGCAAATTTAGCAACGGAGTTTCCGATGATTACGGCATATGAAACCGATACCAGGCCTCTCTCTGGATTGAAAATCCATACCGGTCAGATTGTATTGATCGGTGACGATCGTACCGCCGATACATTTACTCGTTTGATCGGGCCGCGTATCGATGCGTCGGCTGTAATCCGTGTAAAAGAGATGAGTGAATCCTTGAATCGAATTCGCGGATGCCGCAACCCGCTCGTGATTCTGGACCAATCTCAAACCGGCGCTCAATTTCTGGATCAGGTGCGTAACCTGTCCGAACATGCGCCGGTTATTACACTCTGCCAATCGCCCGAAATGACCGAGCAGGCACTGGCAGCGGGGGCGGTGGATAGCATTCTGCCGCCCTATCCGGCGGATCGTATCCGGACCGCTCTACAAAAAGTTCATCGTTATTGTGTGAATAAGAATGAAGACGGGTTTCTGAACTTCCGCCAGTCCGATCGCAGTATCAGTCTGCGATACAATCAAATTGTATGTGTTGTCAGTGAAAAAAAACGTTCACACATCGAACTGAGTAACGGCAAAAGCTTTCTATCCACGCATCTGTTGAAAGATCTGCATAGTCGGCTGCCGGAAGAGTCGTTTATACGGGTCCATAAGAGATACATTGTGAATGTAAATCACATTGATTATGTGGAATACTCCGCGGCCGGTCCGAATCAAATTCATATGAATTCTTCGGAAACTAATATCATCCCCATTGGCCGATTGTTCCTGGAAGGTGTTCGCTTGCATCTGTCCAATCTCTGATTGGTTATCCGTCACCAGGATGCATAGCCTGACGCCTCAATGAAACGCGCTCAGGGCCGGCCATAAACCGGCTCAGAGCCACTGTCGGCTAATATTATCGCCCGATCCGGTTGTTTTTTTCCCGGAAAGTGGTTGCCTCCCGTAGAATTGTCTTCCTGATTTATCTCCGGATATTCCGAACCTGACCCGCTTCATGCGGTCGGCACTCCACTTCGAGTTTGTAGACTGCTTTACGTCGGGTTCAGCTCTGTCTGGTTTTTCATGAATGCCGCTAATTTGTCTGCTCCGGTCGGATTCTTCCAGCGACCGCGTCACTCACAGCGTACCCGACATGTTGCTTACTTGAGTTTGTTTTGTGGGGCGATTCTATTGCTCGCCACCACATTAGAAGCCCAGACAGTGCGATTGCCGGCCGGAGGCGATGAAGTGACCGTCGTCGGTCGTGTTTTTGAATTCGACCGCAGCCTGTTTGGGGACCGACCGCCTGCGAATACCCTGCCGTCTTACACGGATTCGTCCGGCGTCGAGTATCACGGCGATTCCATGCAGTTTGGAATCGGCCGCCAGGCTATCCGGTTTCAAACAACTCTACTGCGCGAATCCCCTGACGATGATTGGTATCTGGTTTCCAGAGCCAGTCGACTGGAATACTACGATGTGGCGCTTAATTGTGATTCCGGTTCGACAGTGCACATGCAGGCCGGATTGGCGCAGACCACATCTTCCGGAGCGTTGGCCGGGCCGGTGCTGGCGTTTCCAATCGATATACCACCCGGTCAGGTCTGTTCGCTATTGATTGTACTGGGCGGCAATATTCCGCGCCATCTGGATATTGTCATGCTATCGGACGATACGATGCGCTCCGTTATGATTCGGGAGAATCAGAAACTGGCCGTGTTCATTGTACTGGATTTGCTGGTGGGCGTAATCGTTACCGTCCTATCGGTGCGCATGCGTTCCTGGTATCAGGTGTTCTACATTGGATTTTTAATCTGCTACATTCTTCTGCTTTTGCATAGCGCTCATTTCATTAAGCCTTTCGTTCCCGATGCGTTGCTGTGGATTAACGGCCGCCTCGGTTATGTCTGGGGTGGAGCGGGCATTTCCAGCATGGCCGTGTTTCTGGGATTGTTGCTGCGAATGCGCGAATATGTGCCCGGATTATGGAAGCTTATGCGCCTGAGTGTGGTTCTTGATCTGAGCATCACGGCGCTGTGCGTATTTGTACCCGAGTATGATCTCCGGTGGTTGCGAGCCTTTTATATAGTAAATTTTGCTTGTGTGGTGCTGATCAACGTCGGTTGTCTTTTGGTAACCTTAAAGGGCTACCGACCCGCTTTGTTCAGCATGATCGGTACTTCCGGTCTGGCCGTCTGTGTGGGTATATTTCTATTGCTGGGCATCATGGACAATCCGCTGGTGCAGCAACGGGATTATTTTCTGTACGCCGCCTTCGCGTTTGAGTCGGCGGGGATTATTCTGGCGGTAGCATCCCGGGCCAATCTGGATAAACAGGCCGCTAAACGTCCGCGCAATCAACCGCAAGCCGACCCGGAATCGGACATATTGAGTGCGGAGCTTATGGATTTTCTGAATGAGCGTATGTCTGCGGAGCATCTGTACAGGGATATGGATTTGACGCTGCAAACACTGGCTCACAGTATAAACGTTAAGCCTCATGCACTATCGGCCCTGTTAAATTCACGGTTAAATAAAAACTTCAATCGCTACGTGAACGAGTTTCGAGTGCGCGAAGCCTGTAAGTTGCTAAAAGAGAATCCGGAAATGAAGATTCTGGAAATTGCTTATGCGGTGGGATTTAATTCCAAGTCGAGCTTTAATGCCGCATTCAAGACCATTCAAAAATGCTCTCCGCGGGAGTATCGTAAGAATATAGAGTATATGTAGGAACGTACACCCGGCCCATTCGTTATTGACCCGAACGACGCAAATCCGAGATGATTTCTTGCAGCGTTTTACCCGGCACCATGCCTTCCGGATCGTCGCAGTAGTCCGGCTGAATCCGATTCACATAGTACATATCCACTCTGCCTTTATTCTTGGCTTCGACGGCGCCCCGGTATTCGCATTCGAAATATTGCTGAATTAATTCATGGGTCGCGGAACTGACGTTGATGCGACCGACGCTGCCGGAGGATTCCATGCGACTGGCGGTATTGACCGTGTCGCCCCAGATGTCGTACGCGAATTTCTTTTTGCCCACTACGCCGGCGGTTACCGGGCCGCTGTGAATACCCAGACGCAGCTCCCAGAAAGGTTCGCCCACGCTTTCCTTAATTTCCCGCATGCGATGCATGAAGTTTTGAATTTCCAGCGCGGCCAATACGGTTTCAATGGCATGCGACTTGTTGGGGCGGGGCAGGCCGCCCACGCACATATACGAATCGCCGATGGTCTTGATTTTTTCCAGACCGTAGCGTTCCATGATTTCATCGAAGTAATAAAAACATTTATCCAGTTCTTTAACCAGATCCTCCGGCGAGACTTTCTCGGCGACCGAGGTAAAGCCCTTGAAGTCCGTAAATAAAACGCTGACCTGAGCGAAACTGCGCGGGGTGGCATGCCCGTTGATCTTTAACTCATCGGCCACATCTTCCGGCAGAATGTTAAGCAATAATTCATCGGACTTCTGACGCGCTTCTTCTAAATCGCGCGTGCGTTCCTGAACGCGTACTTCCAGTAAATCGCGTTCTTTTTCCAGCTCTTCATACGCCCGGGCGTTGGCCAGTGAAATACCCGCCAGAGAAGCGAAGGCCGCCAGCAGGGATTCGTCTTCCGCGGTAAAGATGGTACCGTCGACCTTGTTAAGAACCTGAATGGCGCCGATTATATCGCCCTGCGGATTGCGCACCGGCATGCATAGAATCGACCTGGTCTTGTAGCCCGACTTACGATCAAAATCGGAATTAAAACGATCATCATTATAAGCGTCCGGAATGTTGATGGTGTCGCCGGTATGCGCCACATGTCCGGCGATGCCTTTTCCGAGGGGAATGCGAATTTCGTCCGATCCCTGCGCCACCCGGGACCAGATTTCTCGCGTTTGTTCGTCTATCAGAAATAATGTGGATCGATCGGCCTGCATGACGCGGGTGACGCTGTCCATGATCAACACCAGCAGATTATCCAGCCCCATCTCCGCCATTATAGAGCTGGCCGAGTCCATGAGCATGGAAAGGTTGCGCGCCTGACGATTCAATTGTTCGAGATAACTGGCTTTGAGATAAAAACGGCCGTCGGATTTTACCAGTACTCCGGGTAGCCGATCGGTTTTACGACGACCGTACCGGTAAAACAGGCGATCCTGCTGATTCTCGCTTTCGGGCGCACTCACAGTGTTTCTATTATCGAGCAGCCGGGTCCGCTATCGTTAGTTGCTGCGTGGCTTTTACGAACGACAGAGCAAAAATTACCGTGGAATGGGGATTGTCAGATCAGCGGTGGGGGCTAAGCTGCGCACATGTCAGGCTCCGAACGATTTTCGGTCTCGATCATCGAAGATAACCAGGAAGTTGCGGTCAGAGTGCGCAAATTAATTCAGACCAGTTCCGATTTTGAATTCTACGATCATTTTAGCAGTGCCGAGGCGGCCATTCGCAGATTGCCGGAGCACATTCCGCAACTGGTGTTGGTGGATATGAATCTGCCCGGAATGGACGGGGCCGAGTGTATCGGCAGATTGCGTCAACTACCCGCATTACGGGATGTGCGTATGGTTGTGCTGACCATTTTCGAGCAAGAAGATTACATTATTAGATCCATCCAGAACGGAGCCAACGGCTATTTGCTGAAAGATATTTCACCGGATTTGTTGCTGGCTGAAATGCGCGTAGCCTGCCTGGGTGGCGCGGCCATGACGGTTTCCATTGCGGAGCGTATTATGCATTCTCATTTTCCGGATGCAAACTCCGTACCGGTGGACAATCCGTTGAGCGAGCGGGAAACGGAAGTGATCAATCTCATCTCACTCGGTTTCAAGTATAATGAAATTGCGGATGAGTTGAATCTCAGCGCGCATACCGTACGGCGCCACATCGAAAACATTTATCGAAAGCTGGAAGTGAATTCGCGTTCCGAAGCCATCCGTCGCAGTCATCAACTGGGATTGCTGGACGATGGTCGGTCGCGTTCGTAATCGGAGGCTATAGTTCGATCCGGCGCGCAACTCCGACAGGTACCGAACAGTAAAAAATCTCGCCGCCGCCAAAGCGCATCGATCGGACCCGGCCATGCAAACTCTTTACGCGATCGGCAATGTGCGTCAGTCCGGAGCCGATCGTCTGTCCGCGCCAGCTCAGGCCGTGGCCGTCATCCACAATCAGTAATACGATCCGCTTTGAATCAACCCGCAGTCGTACCCTGATATTCCGCGGGCGACTGTGTCGAAGCACATTGGTCATCCATTCCGCATAGATGCGTTGCAGTTGTAAGTTAGTGAAATTTAACACATCGCGATAATCATCCAGTTGATGATTGATTTCGTAACGTCCCGTCTTGCGCAGGCGTTCCAGATGCGATTGAATGTACCTTCGCAATGACCGGGCGTCCTGTTCCTCCCATTTCAACAGCGAAACCAGGTCGCGCACGTATCGCAGCGACCGGCGGGCCAGGTGTCGGATAGTGGCCAGTTTTTGTGAGTCCGATTCGGAAGCGGATTCTCCCGGCACGGATTCCGAATGAATGATGATTTCGCCCAGGTTGGCACCCAGCACGTCATGCAATTCCATGGAGATGCGCAGGCGCTCATTCAATAATTGGTGTTTTGCAATGCGCGCCTCGGCCTGAAAAGCATACATTTTATAGCTGTACAGTCCGAGGAATTGCAGCATGTTCAATAGAGCCATGTAGTGGTATACCCAGGGAGTATTAAAAACATACAGGCGGAGCAATAGATCCGATATATACGCCAGAGTGACAATAAGGTTTACGGTAAGGACCACTTTTATCATGGAACGATCGCCCCGTTCCCTGTGCTGTAAAAGGTAAACGCCCAGAAAATACAGAATTTCCAGCTGAAAAGCGAGTTGTATCCATGTGGCGATGCTGAAATATCTGGAGTATGAGGGTGCGGTGAACGTAACTAATATCAAAACGCCGGCAATCACATGAACAAAATGCTCAATACGTCGATTACTCAATCGTACCAGAAGTAACATGGAAATGATGATCCACTGCTGAGAAAGAATTCGGGCCACCCATTGCAGTTTTAAAAATAAAAGATAATCAAGCGCGATGGGTAGAGGTATGAAATACAAACTGTGAATGGCGTACGCCGCAAAGGCCGCGGTCATGTAACGAAAACCGCGCTCGACGGGCGGGGCCAGAGTATAAATGAGGAAAAAGAAAAATATGAAAAATGCCAGAATAGTTTCGGCCTGATAGATATACTCGAATAAAAAGGCCGACCACCAGTAGCGCGAATATAGTTCGTCCGCCGTTCCCAGTACAATCGGTCCGCGGTGAACGCCGGCTTTCACATCCAACGCTACGAAATGAATTTCAATACGATTCCGTTCCTGCAGGATGCTATGGTGAACGGAATAATAGCGGACCTTGCTCCAGGTGGAATGAAATCGTGCGTCGGTATTCGTGGCCAGACTGTATCCGCTGTCGCCGACTTCCTCGCCATTGATAAACACCCGATCCAGCGAGCCGATCCCACCGATCAGCAGTTGCATCTGGCCTTCCGAAGTCGTATTCACCGGCAAATTAAAATCGCGTGTGAACCGACCTTCACCGGTAAACCACGGAAAGCGACGGCGCAAATTATCCGGCAAATCAATCTGAAAAGTGCGTTCACTCGCCGGTAGTTCCGCCAATTGACGGCTGCATTCTGTTTCCGATGGCAGACAGCGGATCGGCGTGAATTTCCAGGTCCCGCTTAAATCCAGCCTGGTGGGCGAGGCCGGATGTCGCCCGTCATGGTCCGAGGATGAATAGTCCGGACTACAGTACATCAGAGGCAGGCTCAGATTGCTGATGATACAGATATAATAAAAAAAACGAAGCATTATGCAGCTTTCAATAACTTGTTTCGAAATATGTAGTCAGGATTTCGCCTTTAATAAATGAATCGTTTTCAATCACAGCACTCTCATAACCCGGTCATCAGCGATTCATATCTGTGCTGTGCGGAAACGCCGCGCAATCGTCTGGTGTTTCGTAAGTCGATCCGTAGGGCATTTTGCCCTATTGCCCGAATCGCGTTTTCGCGGGATACTTGAGCTAACGCGAAGTCTATTATGTTATCCGGGGTCGGGTATATGGCAAAAAAGGTCCGAGCAAGGTCGCTTTTACAATTGGTTCTACCGGCATTCGTGTGTAGTCTGGTTATCATTTCTTCCAATATAACGGCCGAGACCGTTCAGCTCAGAAACGGTGAAACTGTTTCCGGTCGCATCGTCAGTCAGGATCGGCAACGCATCGTATTGCGCAATTCAGACGGTGTGCAGGTGATTTCCAAGAGCAATGTCCAGCGTATTATGTATGATTCGGAGCGGGAAGAGTCAACGCAAAACGATCCGGCTGTAGTCGCCACCGAAGAGCAGCTCAGAGCGGAAGAGCAGCTCAGAGCGGAAGAACAGCGCAGAGCGGAAGAACAGCGCAGAGCGGAAGAGCAGCGCAGAGCGGAAGAACAGCGCAGAGCGGAAGAGCAGCGCAGAGCGGAAGAGCAGCGCAGAGCGGAAGAACAGCGCAGCGCAGAAGAACAGAGCAAAGCAGAAGAACAGAGCAAAGCAGAAGAACAGGCTGAAGGCGATTCTCAGCAAGAAAGTTCGCAGAGCCTGACCGCCTGGGGTGCGCTATGGCGCTCGGCCTTAATACCCGGTTGGGGGCAATGGAGCCGGGGTGATTCGCTCCGGGCCGGTCTGATAGGCGGTGGTATGGTGATTGCGGGCGGAGCGCTGTATGAAACCAATCGATTGTATCGGAATGCGGCGCGCGATCTGGGCGAAGCGGGCAATCCGTTTGCCGCGGACACATCGCTATTAATTTTGGCCGGATTGTATTCGGAACCCACGTTGAATCAACTGAGTGATCCGGTGTTCCTGTATCTTTATAGCCAGCCCTATCAAAGTCAACACGCGAATCTGGATGCGAAGTATCGTCGGACGCAAGCCGCTACACTGGCAATCGGTCTGGTCTATGTGTATAATTTAATCGATGCCTACTTCTTTCATCCCCGAAATGATGCGGCATCCCGTTCCGCCACAATAGATTCTAATGAGTCGCGCTGGAAAATGTCATTCCAGGTGCGGCCCGATGCCGACAATTCGATCGGACTCAATTCAAGTGCGTCATCCGCCTGGAAGGACGGTATGGCCGTACGCCATGAAGTACGGTTGACTCACGGATTTGATTATTGAGCCGGGAGTGGAGTTAGACAATGAAATTTAATTTGAAAAAACTGTTGTACGCATTCTGTCAGAGCAAGGGATTGCGTGCGGAGCGACAGCTCGCTTACCGCTCCCGTTTGTATTTATTTTCGTTGCTGTTCCTTCCTTTAATGGCCTGTAGTCCGCAAGAAGTGTACAATCCGGCCGATCCGTATTCGGAAGCGTATCTGGAATATACGCTTCTACGTTGTGTCTTATCTGCGGATTGCATCGGTGGTTCGAACGCCGGTGGGCCGGGCAGTGGTGGCAGTACGGTACCGGTGGGGCCGGGTTATATTTACGCATCCACATTCGGTGGTCTGTCCATATCGACCGATGGCGGGGTCTTGTTTGTCAATCGAACCACGGCGCAGGGATTACCCAACAATACTATCGCGCAGACGTATGTGGACCATACCGGAATCTATGCGGCCACCGGTGCGGGATTGGGCGTTTCTACCGATGGAGGCGCATCATTTGTAACCCGTACAACGGCGCAGGGCCTTGGAACGAATAATGTTCTATCTGTACACTCGGACGGCACGACTCTGGTAGCGGGTACCGACGGCGGCATCGGCATTTCTACTGACAACGGCGCATCGTTTACCAACCGGACTACCGGCGTCGGTCTGGGTAGCAATACCGTTAACGGAGTGTATGTAGACAACGGGATTATCTACGCGGCCACCCAAAATGGCTTGAGCATCTCAACCGACGGGGGAGTCAGCTTTGTAAATCGTACTACAGGAGATGGGCTGGGTGACAACATAACTCGATCGGTATTTGCCAGCGGATCGATCGTATACGTATCGCAACAGAGCGGCGGATTCGCCGTATCCACAAACGGAGGTACTTCTTTTACCAATCGAACTACCGGAAACGGACTGGGCAGTGACGCCACATTCAACGCGTTTGGAAGCGGAACGACCGTCTACGTAGGTACCAATCTGGGATTTTCACTTTCCACCGATACCGGCACCAGTTTTGTGAATCGAACTACCGGGGACGGACTGGGCAACGATTCTGTGCGCGGTGTTTATTTCTACGGCTCGACTGTGTACGCGGCCACCGTCGGCGGATTGTCTTTGTCCGTAGATGGCGGCACGACTTTCACAAATAAAACCACCGGCGACGGACTCGGGAATAATATTGTTCAGAAAGCGTATGTGTACTGATACGCCGGTGGTTGGTCGAAAAGCGGTGTTCAATAAACCGATTTTGGTCTTTTCATAGCTTTTCAATTTTAATCGGTTCGGTTAATTCGCATCGATAATAATCATTGGATTGGCGAGCACCGTTAAAGCGTCCATATACCCGTGCCGCATCCGTGTGCCCGCCCTGCCTGCCATCCGCATCGGTAAATTTAAAATCATCGTTGGTATACTGGTCGGGTAGTTCTTTGAATGTGTTGGGCCCTTCTCCAACCGTAACCATGACATTTACAGACTTGCGATCGGAAGGATCGGCCGGGTTAAAAGGTCCCACCAGACTCAATGAACAAATCTTCCCACTGCACATGAGAAAGGGCGGTGTATGCATATCGCCCTCCATGACCACATACTTACCGTTGAAATCAGCAACGCCCTCCGGCGAGCAATCCAGCTCGGGCAGAGATACCGGAATCGGATTGGATGTATCCAGTGGTTTGCAACCGGGGCCAAGAAAAGTTACGAAGAGCAACAATATTCCGGATGATGAAGCAAACCTGGTTATTGATTTCATGAAAGCCTCCAGCAATCGGTGGCAAGAACAAGATCAGCATTGAAATCTGTCAATAAAAACCGGAATCAAATTGTATTCAACGAATTGAAACCCAATCCATTGATTACTGGTCATATCGGTACGAGCGGTCGTCACCTGCGCCGGGGCGGATAAATTCCACGGATTGCTGGATGATCCTGACATTGATCACCGGCAGCAGGCGAACCGTCGGCCCCGGAGCAGCGACCTTCGAGAATTCAGCGTAAAAGTCGACTCTCAACGAATTCGTCGGACAGCGGACTGTCCGGATTATACGCTCCCAATGTGCAAACACCCATTGACATAGGATAGCTAAAAACCAGGAAAAGCATATATCTCGACTCTCGCATGCTTGTTGCTGAAGATATCAGATCTACATTGATCTATTCGTGCATACCCGCAATATTATAACACATATATACGATCCGCCATAGTTTTTTCTGTAGACGAAAGTGATAAACATTTGTTAAAACTTTCTTATGGGAAATGGATGAAATGTTAACTCGGCTGCCGTTCAGGCCGATGGGAACCACACGTATTATCGTATCCATAGTTTTTCGATTTAAATTGAGCGAAACCAACAGATTTAATGCAATTTTTTTATTGCACAATAATCACACCCGGGATCAAAATGTACTGTCCTTCGATTCAGCTTAGTTGTTATATGATCGATTGAACGTTGTGCATGGCCATTTATTTCCGATCACGCGCATATACGTGAATGTATCCGAGGCGAGGGGATAATGCATTGGGTTCTTAATATGACATGCCTGACGAAATGCTATCATGCAGGTTGAAACAAAGAAGCATACAAAACTGCGACGTTTGTCTATATTACATGTGGACGATGATCCAACTTACCTGCATAGCTTTTCGGGAGAAATGGCGCGTGAAGACTGCGATATAGTTTCCGTGTGTAGTATGTCCGCCGCCCGTCGTGCGTTCCAGGATCGAACGTTTGATTTAATTCTAATGGATGCGGACCTCGGTCAATTGTACGACGGCGTAGACGCTGCGGTGGAATTGAGTCGTATAAGCGGTACACCGGTTGTGTTTCTTTCCGTGCACACGGAAGACATGGTACTCAAGCGCGCCGAGCAGGTGGAACCACTGGCTTATTTGTATAAGGGTTCCGGTCCGGCCGTCATTCGGGCTTCCCTGCGAATGTTGTGTCGTCGCTTAGACGAGATTTCGGTTCGACTTAATAGTCTGCCCGGGGATCCCATGGACGACCACCAATTGCGATTGATGGAGCTCCGGCATCGAACCCTGAACAGCTTTGCCGTACTGAATGGATTGATTGAAGGAGAGCTGGCAGCTGATAAAGAATCGCGCAATGACGAGCGATTACAGAAAGTACGCGGATGGGTTCAATCGGCTTATGAATTGCATGCCATCCTGCATGCCAGCCCCGATAAACAAGTATTGCTGCGACAGTTTTTGCAGCGTTTGACCCGCAGTTTTGAAGGTTTGCTCAGTTTTCCCATCCGGGTCACCGTGGCCGATATTCTAATAGAAGATAATCTGGCTATGACCATGGGCGTTATCGTATCCGAGCTGATATTGAACGCCAATAAGCACGCATTTGGTGGTTTACAACGTCCTGAAAACCTTTTAGAGATCTGTGCGGAATCGGCGGATGGGGAGCTTTTGTTGTCCGTTACCGATAACGGCCATCGTCAGTTCCAATTGTCCGAAGTGGGACGTAGACGATCCGGCTCGGGCATGGAAATCATCTCCAGCCTGTTGCGTATTCTCAACGGACAAATCCAGGTAGAACCACGTTTCCCCGGCAACTGCGTTTTGATCCGCCTTCCGCTGGATGCATAACGTGCTTTGATTCGATTTATGGGTTATGTTTTATTCGAACCGCTGTAGCCGGGGTCCCGGCTTTGATAAAATAAGCCGATGTAAGTCCCTGTTCCGGGGGCTGCTTGCATCATCCGGGAAGTGAGTTTCACATATACGAAGTCTATTGATTTCTCCCGCCGGCCGAATATGATCTTGATTCTTTCAGGATCATAATTCACAAAGGACGCACACGCCGTTATTTCCTATATTCACAGGGGTATTTTATGAGTGATCTGGAATTCAGTCAATTAACCGAAGAAGAGCAAAAGCTATTGCAGCTGGAGCGCGATGAATGGCTGGAATCTCTGGATTATGTAATCAAAAACGGCGGACCCGGTCGGGTGAAACAATTGCTGCGGGCGCTGCAAAATCGAGCGGCCCAGTTCGGTATTCATCTGCCTTATGCGGCCAATACGCCCTATGTAAATACCATCCCCCGGCATGAACAACCGCGCTTCCCCGGCAATCACGAAGTCGAATGGCGCATTCGTTGTCTCGTGCGCTGGAATGCCATGGCCATGATTGTGCGCGCCAATCGCGAATCGGACGGCATTGGCGGACATATTTCCACCTTTGGTTCGGCGGCCACGTTATACGAAATCGGTTTCAATCACTTTTTCAAAGGCAAGCATGATGAGAGCGGCGGCGATCTGATTTACTTCCAGGGTCACGCGGCGCCCGGTATATACGCCCGGGCATTTCTGGAAGGTCGCATAACCGAAGATCGCCTGTTGCATTTTCGTCGGGAAAACAGTCCCGGCGGCGGTTTGCCATCGTATCCCCATCCGTATCTGTTTTCCGACTTCTGGGAATTTCCGACCGTATCCATGGGGCTGGGACCGCTCATGGCGATTTATCAGGCGCGCTTTGCTCGTTATCTCGAGGATCGTGGTCTCAAAGAAAAGACCGGCAAGATATGGGCTTTCCTCGGCGACGGTGAAACCGATGAACCCGAA
>JAGRMX010000329.1 GCA_020441025.1 Leptospiraceae bacterium | reverse complement strand
CCAAAAACGCGGCACAGAATTTGTTAGCCTGTACAATATCATCGAAAATATACGAACACAGCACCATGCCATACAACACCGGCGAGCTATCCGGTGAAAAAAATCGTCCTTTCGTGCGGAAGGAATTTACCTGCGCAGCGTAATAATAGCCGTCCATGCCCCAGGCATAGTCCTGCTCGTTCAAATAAGCGAAACGGGCAGCTCCGATCAGCGCTACAAGTAACAACAACCCCGGCCAGATCAGTCGGTGCGTCAACACATGGGAGCGCATGTTGCTTGGTTGTAATAGAATGCTACTCATTGCGTATCCAGCCGCACAGGCGCATGTTCCGTACGTGCGATTGTCGTATGCACATTGGAAATATACGAATCACTGGAAATTAATCGGCGACTACCATTGAAAACATGCCATCCAAAAACTTCTTCACGATTTTTAATCAGCCGGCGGCGCTCGAAATGCAGGTGCCGGTAATTTAAGCGACCGGCGGCATGCAGGCAGGCGGTGAGCGCATCCGGGTGAACCCGTGCCTGAAATTGCACGGGGAAATCGTATGGATTTTGCATGCGCAAATCTTTCACGCCGTATACTACCGCCGCATCGGCGCCCAGCGGCGTGAATCGTTCTGCCTCCGTATAAATGTCCCGGGTATGCGCATGGCGTTCCAGAATCTCCAGCCCGCCAATCAGTCCCAGATGATAGAGCAATCCGGATAATTGACACAGGCCGCCGCCAATTGCGTGCTCCAGTTGCCCCCGGACCAGCATGCGACTTTTCTGAAAACCCCGGCGAGCCAGCGGACGGCCTACGATATGCCAGAACGAAAAAATCGCACCGGGTGCAAGCGCTACGGTGTTGATGCTTTCCACCGCAATCCGCAGATTTCTCAATTTGGCCGTTACTGTTTCGCTTGCTCGAATGGGCTGGCGCATACCAATCGCGTCGAAATCGGCATACTGCTCGGAGGATCGCTCCGGAAAATCCGCATAGTCCAGTCGCAAATGTTGCAAATCCTGCAAAGGATGCAATGCGGGATACATGCAAGATTGATGAGCGAATTTTTTATAATCGCCATTGCGCACATCGCGTAACTTCCGCAGTAAAATGCGTACTTCTCTTCGCAGTGTACCCGGCAGCAGATTTTGCCAGCGCATGCGAAAACAGGCCTGAAATCTTATTGGGGCGCAATCATTTTATCAATTGTTCATTCAGAATCACTTGACCGTATTTAATGCCGTCGGTATTTCCGCAGCATGCATTCGTTCATCGTCCGTTTCAGAAATCACTCCCGGAATATTTTTATGCTCTGCGCCGCCGGTACACTGTTGCTTTCAGCGGGAATGCTGATCACATCCTGCTCGGAGCCACCGCCGCCTGCATTGGTCTCGGCGCCGTCCGGCCTGGTGCTGAGATCGGAACCTACCACCACATCGAGCAAACTGGAAGTTTTACCTTTTGGCACGGCGGTTGAAGTAATCCAGATGGACGGACCCCGGGAAACCATCGGGGGCAAGACCGCACCCTGGTATAAAATCAAGCACGGCGAACAGGAAGGTTGGGTTTTTTCCGCGTTTCTGGCTACGGATCCGGTCGCCATAGTTGAAGTACGCTCGCAAAAGGAATGCCGGGATGCGGGCGGTCAGTATGTCAATGAGCAATGCCTGCAACCCTGGATGGTCACCTGGCTTCGGGGAAGTTCCGGCTTCTCCCAGGATGGTTGCGCCTCTTTTCAGAGACTCAATATGGATGGGACGGTCTGGTATCAGAATGGTTATTGTCCGCCGGCGGATTCACCTTATGGCACCGGTGCCGTGACCATGGATGGCAATGGCTTTGTGCAGGCCGGCACCTGGGCGGTGGATGGCAATCGGATTGCTGTCACCATAACTACTTCTTATGTCAGTGATTCCTGTGATGGCAGCATTCTGGCGGGACCCGAATCCGAGTACTTTATTGAGAAGCTGGATGCGGCCGAAGTGCCCGAGTTTATCCGCCGAAACTATGGGACCATCGTTCCACGCGACTCCAACGGTCGCATTTTGCTGCCGGAAGGGCCCACGTGCTGACTCTTTATATGTAGGAACTATTACAGCCCTGGGATTCGGAAGCTGGGTCATTAGCCTGTTGTCGGGTTGCCCATCGAAAACCTGGGCTTACTCCAACTCCGTAGCACGCCACGCCCATTCCGGCAATCATCTGTAAGAGTTCCTACAGCATTATGCGAAAATTCCAGGGAAGTTATGGCAGTACCGGACTTTCCAGACTTAAAATCGCGTATTGAAAATGATTCGCGAAAGCGACACATGTCAAAAAAATGAAGAACCTGTGGCTAAAACGGAATAATTGGTTGAGCCATACACCCACATCCGGAATTCTCGCTAACTCATCATCCCTTCGAGGAATTGTATGCGCGCATTCCTTTCTCCACGTTTCAGCCTTTATTTCATATTAATCGGATTGCTGCTGACCGTTCTGGCCTGCGGCGCCAAAACTCCACTGGACGCAGCCCATGCGGATTATGCCGGCAAATGGGTGGCCGCTGACGGCACCTATGTTCAGTTCTTCCTGGACGGCAGCGGTAATTTTGAAGGTTCCGGCTCGCGTATTCAGGGCGGCGCGGCGCAGTTCGAAGGGGAGACGGTTTCGATTGGAATCGGCCCTATAGAAAAGACATTTCACATCGATCAACCACCCACCGAGAGCGGTGCGGGCATGACCATCATACTGGATGGAGTCACCTATCATCGTGAGTGAAATCACGCAGGAGCAATGCTATGAATCCCGGTCAGGAAAACAATCGCGTGGCGACCTCTGAAGGCGAGCACCAGGAACGCTCGGTGGGATCGTTCTATCGCTTTCTGGAATGGTTTGCGATTATTACTTTTCCCATGGCTCTGGTGGGCAGTCTGTACATCGCATTCAATCATCTGATTTTCCATCATGCCTGGTGGGTGATTTTGCCCGCATTGCTTGCGGGATATTTACTGGGTGACTTTATTTCCGGGTTCGTGCACTGGTTTTTTGATACTTTTGGCAAGGACACGCTGCCTTTCATCGGCAAGGCCATTATCGAGCCTTTTCGCGTGCATCACGTGCGTCCCGAAGAAATCACCTGGCACGATTTTGGAGAAACCAACGGAAACAGTTTTTTACTGGGCCTGGTATTCATCATCCCGGTGTACTGGATTTGTCTGACCGCCAATCCGGGTGATTTCTGGGCCGTGTATTCCACGTTGATTATCCTGTTAAGCGCGGTATTTTCCATCTGCGCCAACCAGATTCACAAATGGTCGCATATGGAAGCGGTTCCGGGCTTCATCGCATGGATGCAAAAATACCATCTCATTCTAAATCCGGCGCATCATGACAAACACCACACCGCACCTTTCGATCGCAATTACTGCATTTCCTGCGGCTGGATGAATCATGTGCTGGATGCCATGTACTTCTGGCGGTTCATGGAATTCATGCTGGGACTTTTCGGCATGCAGAACCAGCGCATCCTCGAACAGGAAAGCGCCATTCGCATGAAACACGGCGCGGGTTGATTTCTATCGGCGCTGATAAAGTGCGGTCCCGGTTGGATCAACAAGCACCTGGGTAATCGATCGGATTATTTTTGCTGCTGATTGTTCACTTCTCTTTCACTGCGTGACGCACTTCCGATAATATATCTTATGTCGCTACGCGGAGCAGGGCTTTTTGAGTAAACCGGCTGATTGGTAACACTTTAAACCGGTCGGATTGGTGGCATTTCTACTCAAGCAAGTATACAACATATTCATCTCCAATCCGATTGATGGCGCCTCAGCTTATCACTCTATACGTAATTCCGTAGCCATTTTATTTGGCCCGGGCGGAGCTGGTTCATGCGATCGGGTAAGCTCTATACTGGAAGAAGCCAGCGGTTTCTCTATATTGCGCTGACATCGGTCCTCTTAATCGCAGTGCCCGCTCTGGTGTTGTTCACAATCGCATTGAAAAACCCGACTTACGCGGATATGCCGAAAGAAATCATCAACGGCACACAAATTCAAAACCTCACCGATGATCATGAAACCGGCGCGCATGCCTGGATTGATCAAATGGTCTTTGGTCTCGGTCGCATGCTGAACGCCGATCAGCGCTTCTTCCGGAACGGCACCACATCGCCCGACTTTGACCGACATGTGGCCGCGGTGCGCTTTTTCGGGCCCCTGACCATCACTCCCGGTCTGCATGAACTGGAAGTAGAAACTCTGGCTGGTACAATGCACCCGGCCTATCGCGTCTACCACTGGTATGGTGACACAGTTCCTACACTTATTTACAATCACGGCGCCTCGCAGGTGCCCTTCGACGCCATATTCGTGAGCATATTCGAT
>JAGRMX010000328.1 GCA_020441025.1 Leptospiraceae bacterium | reverse complement strand
CCACCGGTTCGCTCAATTTCGATTTCATTTTCCGTAGAGATCCCTGTTTTTTCATCCTGGCGCAGGATTTCTCGAATGCAAGGCTCGCGTCCACCCATTCCGGAGCTTCGGGCGGCCGACGAGCTGAACATTAAGAACTCATCTCAAAACTATGAGTTCTAAGTGGATTGGAGTTTCCCTTTACGGAAAAAACAATTGCGTCGTATGTGGCCGCAGTAGACCGTGTGGCTGTCGCCGTAACCGGAAACGGCGAGTCAGCCAGGCAACAAAAAGCAGCTGTGGGAAACGGCCCGATTACAGCTCAATTCGAGTACCCAGAATCAGTATGGCAGATTCAGATAACGCTTTTGACGCAAATACGGACCTGAGCGGTGCGATCCCCATCATTCATCTTAAAGGTGAAATCACCTCGGATGCCGAGGATGTTCTGCTGGCGGCCTATGAGAGTGTGCCGTCGGATCGGAAGGGTCGCATCATTCTGAATTTCGAGACCACCAAATACATCAATTCATCCGGAATCGCCATCCTCATCCAGTTGATCACCCGGTCTTCGGAGAATGAGCAGAAAATCGAGTTTATAAACCTGAGCCCCCACTTTCGCAAGGTCATGGATATAGTCGGACTCACTGATTTCGTGCAAATCTTCGATAGCCTGGATGACGCCATCAAGCAGGGCGGTTGATCCGGAAGATACCGGTGCCGCACCGATCGATTTTTATGGTCCAGATAGCCGCCGGGCAAACGACTGATTTCCTGCGCATTTCGCTTTCTTCCATATTATAAATCCAATCGCCGTCCTGCGAAATCGAATCGTAATGCTTTTGGGCCGATAGCCCGAAAGTATATCAGGGGATATCCGTGGGTTGGTCATTGCGTAAAATCGTCATTTTGCTGCTCCTGCCGGTCATACTGCTGCCTGTGATTCCCGGCATTCAGTCGGCCACGGAAGTACGGGCCCAGACCGCCACCACCCGGGGGCTGCCGGACCCCTACTATCCGCAGCAACCGACCGGTGAATTGCGACTGAACTATTACTACGATCGTACCGGTCGCTGGGTAAAGTTTTCCGACTGGATTCCCTTTAAGCAGACAAAGTATGTGCCCCTGTTCTTCGAGGACTTCTACGAATTGTACGGTCTGCCGCACCATTATAATGTGCCCGATCTAAAAGAAAGCATTTACTTTCTTGTGCAGGCTATGACCCATCGCTTTCGTCATCCACGCAACGCCCTGTGCACCATCGAGACCGAGCAGCAGTACCACAAGTATCGCCTTTTGATGTTCATGCATGTGAATATGCTGGTGATGCGCATGTACCTGCGCCTGGGTTCCATGTACGATAAACGGCATCTTTATTTTCATGATCTGGATATGGCCGACGACCTGGAGATTTCTTTTTTGATTGCACGTACCTATTATCACGAAGCGCGCACATACTGGAAGCAGGCCGTACAGTACGCCAATCAGGCTTCCGAGTATCCCTTTGAATTGGGTATTACCGGGCATGAAAATGAAATGTTTTTAATCAACAGCGGGCGCCTGAATTACGATCGGATCATCGATCGACACATGTATCAACTCGAAGCGAAGCTAAAAGAAACTACCGCCTTTCTGGATGAAGAAGGTCGTCCGCGTCCGGTTAAAGAACTCATGCAGGAAGATATTCAGGATTTCTATGAGAACGAAGGTCCGGCCAGTCCTTTGGATCCTCCGGTGCTCAATCCGGAATGGCAGGACCGCCCCTTGTTTCCGGACGATACCCTTTTTCAAAATGAGAGTGGGCGGTAATGAACGTCGACTCTCCCTGGCTCAGGGGTAATCCGACAGGCAACCGTCATAAATCGCCGTTGCTGCGGGTCGGCATGACTTCTACCTGTGTTTTCTTCACGGTCATTACGATCGGTCTTACAAACAGTTTTACAACCGACATATCAAGCGGCGCTCACTTTAACACCGCGCTATGGGCGGAGTCCTACCCGGATAACAGGCGCTATTATACTCCCGAAATACCGGGAGTGTTCGCCGTCGATTTTGTGGATTCGTACAATCTGTACTTTCAACGCAATGGTCAGGCCTCCGATGTGGATGGTCGCGGTAGTTTGTATATCGAGCGTGAATGGAGTAATCCGGGACATCTGGCGGATCCTTATCCCCAGCCCGATCCGGTAGCGGCCGGCAATTTCGCTTATAATGAAGGATTGTTTCGAAGGACTCTGAGTCTGTATGAACGCGGTCTGGAAGACATGCGCACCATGGAAGAGCAAATTGGCGTCATCGCCGAAGCGCGTAATCGCATTCAGAATCCGCTCTGGTGGAAACAGGTGGACGCACTTTCCCAACTACAGCGCCGGGAGCGCAATGCCCGTGAAACCGCGGCCCGTTCCATCAGCACGTACATGCGGCGGGCTTATGAAACTTTATTAAACGTAGATGATCTGGAATTGCGTGAAACCGATCGTTACCGCGATTTGTTAAAGCTCTGCTATCGACAGTATGCCATCTATCAGGTCGGCCTGCGCAATCACCTGTCGGCGTTGGATGCGTTGCGAGCCTATGCGCGTTTGCCTGATACCGAATCGGAATGGCCCCTGCATTATTATTTATCCATCTGTTATAATGCTCAATTGCGCATGGCCGTGCGGGATACCGGTGTGCCAGAAGATCGTCTGCGCGCCATTCGACGCCTGCAACATATACATCATTTACGGGCCGTTGAATTAAAATTCGGACGCTCCTCGCAACAGTATCGCGAAACTTTCGAACGCATCCGGCGCGCCGATCTGGCTTCACCCCGCAGCACCGCGTTTCCGGACGCGTTGGATTGAAAGCTCACGTTTGTGATAGTCGCACAAACCGATCGATTTCCGCCACCGTCAGGTTTCGGCGGCGGTGTCGCGTTTCCAGAGCTTGCCGATGACCATCCAGGCACTCCCGATAGCAATCAAGAAGAACGCCGTAATCTGGGCCTGGGTGAATCCATACCAGTGCCAGTATTGAAAGAACTCGGCCAGCGGTTGAGTGCCACCGCGTCGATACTCGGATACCGCCCGGGGAATGCCGTATTCGGTCATATGCACCGGTGCGTCCAGGATCGGAATTATAGCATCATTCAAACGCAGGAACTCCACGCTGAAGCGGGCCACACCGTTAAAAATTAAAAATATAGCCACGAGCATGCCGGGACGAAAATTCTTATGCCGCAGCCATGCCATATAGACGATAAAAAGCGCCGTCGATAACAGCGACTCCATAAGAGGAGTGTTCCAGACATTCACGCCCATGGAACACACGTACGGATGCTGGTAGGCCAGCGATGGATCCGAATTACAGATGCCGTTTTCCGGTCCGTACACCATGGTTAAAAGCGGAATGTTCGCGGACGCAGCGTGTCCGAAACAACCGTCTCCGCTTATCAGACAACCCAGTCGACCGATGGCGTATCCAATCGCCAGCGAAGGCATGAAGGCGTCACCGTAGCGCCAGATTTCCACGCCCAGATATCGCAGGTAAAAGTAGATCCCTCCGAAAGCGAAGATGAAACCGCCATAAAAAACCAGTCCACCCGGATCGAACAGACTGGACCACATGCCCATGGCGCCCGGAATACGATCGGCCATCCCGTCCCAGCTGAAGAATACTTCCTTAAACGTATCCCACCAGGAAAGGTCGATGATCCAGATGCGTCCCCATATTTCCAGAATATAGAATACTTTCGAGCCTACAATGGCACCGATCACGGCAATCAATAGCCCCCAATCGGCCACTTCGGGACGCAAACCGCGTCGGCGTAATTCCCTCGGAGCCAGAAAAGAGGCCGTCAGGAAGGCGATCATTAACATGATGCTATATGTGGAGAGTCCCGGTTGACCGAGAATTTGAATGCCGAAGGGATAGGGAATCTGACTGTACATGATGTTCCTTTTCTTAAACTTTGTGTGATTACGTTGCTTTTGTGTTTATTTGAATATTTTAAATTGCATTATTCTGTGTGCGCCGCCCGGAATCCGAGTTGATTCAGACCGGACTGAGACGTTCCGATTGACACAGCGCCTCTATCGCATCGACCGATTTGGCCAGAGCCCCCGTAAGCACGACGGGATGATCGTCCTGAATCAGAACATCATCTTCGATGCGTACCCCGATTCCCCGGAAAGCTTCCGGGGCTTCCGGATTCTCCGGCGCGAAATACAGACCGGGCTCGACGGTACAGACCATGCCGTTTTCCAGCAGGCGGGGTTGTCCGTCTATATAATATGCACCCACATCATGTACATCACGGCCCAACCAATGGCCGGTCTTATGCATGTAATACTTTTGGTAGGCCTTTTCTTCCAGAACTCGATCGAGAGTGTAGTCCGTCGGAAAAACGTCCAGATCCAGTAATCCCTGAGACAACACG
>JAGRMX010000327.1 GCA_020441025.1 Leptospiraceae bacterium | reverse complement strand
GTTCTGTTGTGCAGCGGCAAAATTTATTACGATTTGTTACAGATGAAGGTGGAGCAGCAACTCAATCATCTGGCCATTGTTCGAATCGAGCAATTATATCCCTATCCGGTGAACTCCATAGCGAGCATCTTACAGAAATACAGCAACGCAGACGAAATCTGTTGGGTACAGGAAGAGCCGCGCAATCAGGGCGCCTGGTTATACATGGAAGATCGCCTGTTTGCTCAAATAGACGATCACCAGGATTTGCTGTACATTGGACGCCTGCCCTCACCCTCACCCGCAACCGGCTATTTCAAGGTCCACCAGCGCGAACAGAGCGAGATTCTGGAACGCGCCGTACGTCTGCGCAGTGATAGTGGCATTCGGCTGATCCGTTCCGGCCAATCCAGCTGATTCGATCCCGACTGGCTTTAAGCGCTTGCCCCTCCGGGACGGGTTCGGCATACCGGATACACAAAAGGGCCGTCGCGATTATGAATTTCCCGACGCTCGACAGGCACACCACGGAGCAATACACATGGCGACAGAAATCAAAGTTCCACAAATGGGAGAATCCATCACCGAAGCGACGGTGGCGGAGTGGCATTTTAAGCCGGGTGAAGGTTTTGAAAGCGGCGACATTGTAGTGGAATTGGAAACCGACAAGGTCACCATGGAAGTGCCGGCCCCGGTAGGAGGCGTACTGAAAGAGATTCTGCGCGAGTCGGGTGATACCGTTGCTGTGGATGAAGTGCTCGGCACCATCGATGAAAACGCCCAACCCAGCGGAGGTTCGGTTCCCCCGGCAGGTGATGAAGGTAAACAACAGAGTTCTGCTTCCGGGTCAGGCGCTTCCAGTAATGAGTCTCATAAAAGCGACTCTTCTGACAGCGCGGAGAATCAAAATGACAGCCTGGCTCCGGGCGCCCGGCGGCTGGCCGAGGAAAAGGGAGTCGATGTAAGTGCCATACAGGGCAGCGGCAAACGCGGTCAGGTTACCAAAGAAGACATCATAAATCATCTGGAGAAAAAAAGCGGTCAAACCGCTCCCGCTGCCCGCAGCAGCGCCCCACCCGCTCCGGAGCGGAAATCGGCGGTGCGATCCGGAGAACGCGAAGAAGTGAAACCCATGTCGCGCCTGCGGCAACGCGTGGCGGAACGGCTGGTAGAAGCCCAGCAGACCGCGGCCATTCTGACCACCTTCAATGAAGTGGATATGTCCGGCGTAATGGATCTACGTTCGCGGTATAAGGACAAATTCAAAGAAAAGTACGAAGTCGGATTGGGCTTCATGTCCTTCTTTGTAAAAGCCAGCATCGAAGCGTTAAAAACTGTGCCGGCTATCAACGCGGAAATTCGCGGAACGGACATCGTTTACAAGAATTACTTCGATATTGGCGTGGCGGTGGGCGGTCCGCGCGGATTGGTGGTACCGATTATACGTGACGCGGATGAATTGAGTTTCGCCGGAATCGAACAGGAGATCATTCGGCTGGCCACCCGGGTAAAGGAAGGCTCCATCGGCCTGGATGAACTTCAGGGCGGAACCTTTACCATTTCCAACGGCGGTATTTACGGTTCCATGTTGTCTACGCCCATATTGAATCCCCCTCAGAGCGGCATTCTGGGTATGCACAATATCGTGAAGCGTCCGGTCGTAGTAGGTGATGAAATCAAAATTCGACCGGTGATGTACATCGCGCTTTCCTATGATCATCGCATTGTGGATGGCAAAGACGCGGTGACATTCCTGGTGCGCATCAAAGAGTGCATAGAGAATCCGGAACGCATGTTGCTGGATATTTAATCGGCCACCGATAGACTTCGTGGAACGATACTGGATAATGAGCGTCGACTCAAACCGACGGCATCGATTCCGGGAAATCGAAGTTTTGAAATGGTTGCTGAGTTCGATTTGTATTGGATTCGGCGTCGACTTACGATTGAGAGTTGTAAAAGGGTAAAGTATTATGGAAAATTATGACCTGGTGATTATCGGCGGCGGCCCCGGCGGATATGTATGCGGTATACGCGCGGCCCAATTGGGATTGAAAACCGCCATAATTGAAAAACGGCCCACCATGGGTGGTACCTGCGTAAACGTGGGTTGCATTCCGTCCAAGGCCCTGTTGGATTCATCGCATCGCTATCACGATACGGTTCACAACCTGTCGGCGCACGGCATTTCCATCGGTAAAGACGTAAAGATGGACGTGAAGCAAATGATGGAGCGCAAAACACAGGTAGTGAAGGAGCTCACCGACGGTCTCGACTTCCTGATGAAAAAAAATAAAATCACCGTTCTGCGGGGACACGGTCGTTTTAAAAGTGTCGCCCGGGACGACATTCAGATTGAAGTCCAGGGGGACAATGCTACGACCGTCAGCGCCAAAAAATGCGTCATCGCCACCGGCAGTGAAATCATCGCCCTGCCCAATATTGAAATTAATGGCGAAAGCATCATTACATCCGACCATGCCATCGCGCTGGAAAGCGTACCCGAGCATATGGTCATCATCGGTGCGGGCGTAATCGGCCTGGAGCTTGGCTCGGTCTGGAATCGTCTGGGTGCGAAGGTAACCGTCGTGGAAATGCTGCCCGGCATCCTCATGGGAATGGACAAACAGATGCGCGAGTTGGCCGAACGCGTATTAAAAAAACAGGGACTGGAGTTCAAATTCGAACACAAGGTTACGGAAGCGAAGCAAAGCGGCAAGAGCGTCAGCATTAAAATCGAAAACAAGAAGGGCGAGCAGAGCGAACTTAAAGCCGATAAGCTGCTGGTGGCCATCGGACGCAAGCCCTATACCGAAAACCTGAACCTGGAAGCCGCCGGTGTGCAATTGACCGAGCGTGGTCGTGTGAAGGTCGATCCGCATACCCTGCAAACCGATGCGCCCGGCATTTACGCCATCGGCGACGTCATAGACGGACCCATGCTGGCGCACAAAGCCGAAGAAGAAGGCGTCATGGTGGCCGAAAACCTGGCGGGCAAGAAAGGTCACGTAAATTACGACGCGGTGCCCTACATCGTGTATACCTGGCCCGAAATCGCCTGGATCGGCAAGGGCGAACAGCAACTCAAAGATGAAGGCATTGAATACAACACCGGTAAGTATCTATTCAAACCCAATGGTCGCGCCAAAGCCATGGGCGAAACCGACGGTCAGGTCAAGATCATCGCCGACAAACGCACAGATAAAATATTGGGCTTCTTTGTGGTAGGCGCCAACGCGTCGGAATTGATTGCGGAAGGCGCCATTGCGATTGAATTCGGCGGTTCGGCCGAAGATGTGGCCCGCAGTTTCCACGCCCACCCCACTCTGTCCGAAATCGTTAAGGAAGCGGCTCTCGATGTTTCCGGCAGCGCACTGCACGCCTGATCCACGCTTTTCATAGAAGCCAGGAAGCCAGCATCAATCGTCCGGCAGGTTCATGGCCAGCGCCGCCAGCGCCGCGGTTTCCACCCGCAAAATGCTTCGTCCCAGGCGCACACGGGAGAAAAACACGGGCGGCGCGTCCGCAGGCGCCATCACGCTTTTCAATCCGTCAAATAGCTGAAGTTCACGTTTGGAAAAACCGCCTTCGGGCCCGATCCAGAATATCCGGATAGAATCGCTTAAAGAATCCGTTTTTTCATGATTCGAATTCATTTTTTCGAGCAACTCCCTGTGCGTTCCGATAAAACTTTGCATGCCGGTAGCCGCCCCGGGATCCGGCAAAAAATGTACGACAGGCAGTTTGAGCACGGACGGGAGCGTAGCCGGATTATTTTGATGCATCGGCGGCAACTCACCGGCCTCCGCCTGGGCGGTAAGATCCGGTGCGGGATTCAGCTCCCAGCCTTTGATAGGCAATATCTCTCCACTATGCGAAATGTGAGGTTGCAATACGGCCGCCGAGATCAGGCCGGTAAGTTGATCGAACGAAATCGATTGTTCCGCTATTCGAGGCAGCCAGAAACGGCGAGATTGGGCGGCCGCTTCCTGAATAATGCGCCGTGATCGATCCGCATTAAAATCCATACGATCGGAGTGATCGCACACAAGGGGTAAAATGTGAGTAACTCCCAGTTCTACGCTCTTCTGTAAGAGCCAATCCCAGCGTTTGCCTTCCGGAAGGGCGCAAACCAACACTCGAATTGCTTCCCGGCGTATCTCCAGATCACCAGTTCGGTCCTCAAAGCGAATCCGGACCGAACCCGCTTCGAACTCCAGGATGCCTTTACAACGACGGGTCAGTCCATCCCCGGCATACAGATCGGCTCCCGTTCGTAGGCGGCGGGCGCGCGTATGGCGGACCTCATCGGGCAATAAAAAAATCCGCCGGGGCCAGGCCGCGGATTCCGGGATATTCCGGAAGATCAAGAACATGGCTTTTTAACTTTACACCATCGGGGTCGTGAAATTTATGATTGCTCAGTTCTGAA
>JAGRMX010000326.1 GCA_020441025.1 Leptospiraceae bacterium | reverse complement strand
CTCGATAGTATCCACGCTGGCATTGCTCCCCTCCCTTCCCTCCACCGACCACCCACCCCCCACCCTCCGCGTGCCGCTTGAGCCGGACACCCAGGCCTTCCGCCAACAGAGCGATCGAACGCGCAACGTATACGAGCATGTGCTCACGATGGCCCGGGATGATGAAAACGTCCAGGCACAACTCAAAGAGATTGCGCACTGGATCAACGGTCACGAATCGACCGCCGCTCCGGTCCCGGAGAATCTACAAAGACTTATGGCACAGGGGTCTCAGGAGAGCGCTGCAACCGCGCAATTTCAGAACGGCCCCGATAGACTGCGGTTACTGGCCGCCCTGACGGAATTTCAGAACTACGAATCAGGATACTGGAAAACGCATGTCCGCAACCTGAACTATCGTCGTTTCTTTAATATCAATCATCTGATCGGCGTGCGGGTGGAAGATGAAGCCGTCTTTCAACTCACTCATCGCCTGTATCTGGATCTCTTACGCGAAAAAGCCATCCAGGGTTTGCGCGTCGA
This sequence comes from Leptospiraceae bacterium, assembly GCA_020441025.1. Lineage (GTDB taxonomy): Bacteria > Spirochaetota > Leptospiria > Leptospirales > Leptonemataceae > JAGRMX01. Next base: position 3,906 of record JAGRMX010000326.1, on the reverse strand, counting down.
TCACATCGACGGACTGCGTGACCCGGCGGCGTATCTGCAACGCCTGCACGCGGCATTCGCCCATGCGGGCCAACCGCCCTGGATTCTGGTGGAAAAGATTCTGGGTGACAACGAATATCTTCCGCGTAGCTGGCACGTGCAGGGCGCAACCGGTTATGAATTCTTGAATCATGTAAATCGTCTGAGTACGTCGCCCTCCGGTTTTCAACAACTGGCCCAGCGCTACCGGATGTTCAATACCGGTGAAACCATTCCGATTGTACTGCGGGCCAAGCCTTTCGCGCGTCTCGATCTGGAAGCGCGTCGCCGGGCCGCTCTGCGCCTGTTTCCCGCCGAACTCGATCGGTTGGCGCGACGCTTTACCCGATTGGCCCGGGAAAGTCGGGTATACTCGACGGAGGATTTGGATTCGCCCGACGATGTGCGTTTCTTTCAACAGGCCCGCAAAGTAATCGCCGAATCGATTGCACATCTTTCCGTGTACCGCACCTATCATGCGGCGGATATAGAAACGGAGCAGGATCATCTGGATCGACAACACTGGTTGGGCGCCATTCATGCCGCCCGGGAATCGATTCAGAAAATGCCCGCGCGTCGTAAAAGTGTGAATCGCGCGTTGCGAGAGCAGGCCTTCAATTTACTGGAATATATTTGTGTGGGCGAACACGCCGAATACGGTGCTCGCTTTCAACCCCGACGATTACAACCGGAACAGGCCGATTTACTGGCGGATCTGCAACAACTAAGCGGAGCGATCATCGCCAAGGGACACGAGGACACGGCGTTGTATCGTCATGCGTTATTGGTTTCGCAAAATGAGGTGGGCGGCGAACCGGCGCTGGCCACACTTTCCACACACGACTTTCATCGTTTTAATGCGATACGCTTCGCGGACTGGCCGCTTTCGTTGAATGTCATGTCCACCCACGACACCAAACGCAGCGCGGACGTACGCGCGCGCATTCAATGCATAGCCGATACGTACGGCGATTGGGCTCGATTGGAAGAAACGGCGGCCGAGTTTTTGCCGGTCACACATAAGAACGGTTATCCGGTTCCGCATCCGATCCTGGCCCGCTTTTTCTGGCAATCATTGCTCGGTTTCTGGCCGCTGGCGGATCTGGAAAACACGGACTATGAATTTGAATCGGTCATCGCCCGGGGCACCGGCATCGACGATTCGATCGGAAGTCCATTGCGCAACCGCATGCGGGATTACATGCAGAAGGTGATTCGTGAAGCGCGGGTCCATACTTCCTGGGTAAATCCGGATTCGGATTACGAGGACGCCCTGCTAAAGGAAATTGACGATGCCATCGCCAAACTGATCGAATCCGAATCGCGTTTGCATCACGATGATCGCTCGACGACTCCGGGCGAGCGGGATCGTTTTGCCCAGCAGTTCCTGACTCTGACGGAAAGACTGGCTATCGGCGGAGCGCGCTTATCGCTGGCCTGGCTGACCCTGGCATGTATGTGTCCGGGCGTTCCGGATATTTATCAGGGTGGTGAATTATGGAACTTCAGTCTGGTGGATCCGGATAATCGTCGGCGGGTGGATTTTCGTCGGCGCGAAAAAATATTGCAACAGGTCGTGTATGAACTGGAGCATGCCGGCGATTGGCACGATTCCACCGAATCTCCGGGACAGGGCAACGGATTACCGGAATGGTTACGTAAATGGCCTGACGGAAAGATTAAAATGTACGCGTTGTATCGTCTGTTACAACTGCGCCGCGAACACCCCGATCTGTTTGTGCACGGTAGTTTTGAACCGTTGATTACGTCTATTCCGGAAGAAGCCATCGCCTTTTTGCGACGTTCGGACGAATGCGTCGTTTTGATTGCGGCCCGTACCCGCGCGCGTTCTTCCCGACCCGAATACACTTCCCTGCGTTATGCCGACGCGGCCCGGGTCTCGTTACCGGAAGGCCTGCCATTAAAAGAAGGATTGCTATGGCAGGACATTCTGCGTCTGCGCAATATTTCATTGCAGAGCGGCCAGGTGGATTTACCGGAAGACGGGTTGCCCTTGATTCTGGTGCATAAAGCCGCGCCCGAGCATGGCTGAAGAAACATAAATACGAAAGATATCTCCGCACACAAGCACCCATATCAACTACTCGCATTCCCGGCGAGTACTGCTATAGCGCGCAGAACTGGCGAAGCATACGCATAAAACATCTCTGAATTTGCAAAATAATCTGATTAACAGGCAAAATCGCCCGCCTGACGATTGGACCGCATAAACTACTTTACATATTTTTGGTATATATTCAATAAGTGTCTATGTGGCCACAGGCACAGGCGGAATTACCCGCAGAGTTTCGACACTCTATTGATGACTGGAATCGCTCCCGGCCCGCTCTGCTGATGGGGCCGGCGGCCGTATTCCCATTAGCTCTCATCTGGCAGACTCATCTGAGCATTCGGGGCATACACGTGCATGTAATCGACTGCGCTCTACGTTTTAATGTTTTCACACTGGCGGAAGAAGCGCTGCGTATCGGTCAGACTCCGGAAGAAATTTTACAATCGATAACCATACAACGCGCGTTCACTCCCTACCAGATACTGGATGCGTTGCGATCGCTTTGCCATCGCGCACGACCGGGAGCGCATACGATTTTTTTTCTACTTTCGCCCTGCAAACAGTTCTTTGATCGCGATGTCGGCCGGCAAGAAGGAGCTTACTTGCTGCAAAAGATGATGCGCTATATAGACGCCATTCAGCAACGCGACATTCCTCTGTTGCTGGTCGAAAAAGAGACGTACGCGAATACCAACTGGTTACGAGCCCGTCAGGACCTGTATCGACTGGCGCATCCGGTCTGGGAATTGAGCAGTCTGGAACAGGACTGGAATGTCACCTATACACTTCACACCATGAATCAAGGCAGGATCCAAAATGGGCAGAACACTGGTACCCTTTTCCATGCAGGTCGATCTCGTAGCGCTGCGCTTTCAAAAGTTTCGCAACGCATTGCGCCGCGAGGACCAGCAGCGCTTCGATCGTCTGTTGCTGGCCGCCCGACGCCAGATGCAGGCCGGGGTAATGGCGGCGCAACCCAATCCCTTCGACACCATGGCGTTGTGCATGTTGCTGGATCTACAGCGGCAGCTGGATGATCTCCGCCGGCAATTAGACGAAGCGCGCAATCAAGATTACATAACGTCCGAAGAGTCACAATGAAAACGATGAAACATGCGCTACATAGAAGGATTCATTTTCGATGTTTACCATCTGGAAGAAGAAATTTATTTATGGATTAAAGATTTTCATGGGCGCATGCATCTTTTTCGAGATTGTTTTTACCCGTTGATTTATATTCGCGGACCGCTGCATTTAATGCGTCGTTTTGTACAGCGGCTGATTGAGCTAAACGCTCTCTACCGGCAGCCTCGCAAAGTCAATCGACTTGATTTTTACTCCAATCGATTGATTGATGTGCTGGAAATTCAAATCGCCCGCCCTTCGGTTATGCGCACCATACGATCCCGCCTGTACGCTTTTTACGGCCGTATGGATATTTATCACTCCGATCTGGAATTGCCCACGGCTTACATGTATGATCGCGGCATATATCCCCTGGCGCGGGTGCGCTGCTATTATAAAGAAATGCGGGAATCAAATCGACTTCATATTGATTCAAATTCGGGAATACAGGTAATTCATTCCCTGGAGCGCCTGGAAACTCTGGGCAGCATACATGAGTTCGACTATGCTTTGCCGGAATTTAAAATCCTGCACATGCGACTGAGCGGCCCTTTCCGCCTGGGTCTGACGGCGGCCGGTCCATTGATACTGGAATTCAAAGATCGGCTTGATCGCATTCCGACGGAGAATCCCGCCGAACTGATCGATGGATTTCAACTTTTTTTAAAGCAAACCGATCCGGATGTCAT
>JAGRMX010000325.1 GCA_020441025.1 Leptospiraceae bacterium | reverse complement strand
TATGTACCTGTCGTTCGAATATCCGAACAAAACGACGCTTCCATCGTACAATCAAACTATTCTTCGCAGCCCATTCGTACCGTACTGGTTTTTGCCAATCCTTCTGGTGAGCCCTCTTTGCCGCAGGCCGCCCGGGAAGCCGAACAGATTGCCGATATTTTATTGGCCGCAAAATTTGCGGTGCGTTTGATTCATCGCGTACCCTCCGAGCATGAGTACCTGGAAGCGTTTGATGCGGCCGACTTGATTTATTATACCGGCCATGGACGTATCATCGACGGACATCCGGCCATTCCTCTGGGCAATCAATGGGTGCCGTTCGCGGCGACTACCGGTCTGATCCGTCGGCGTCCCCGGGGCCTTTTTTTCGCGGCCTGTCTGGCGGAAGGAGCGATGCCACGCTACAATCAATTGTCCGGATGGTTTGTCAGTCCCATCAGTCGTCTTGCGGATCGGGTGTCCGACTTCTCGATGCAATTCGTTCGTACTCTGTCGGACGGAGTCCCGGTCCTGGATGCGTGGCGGTCCGCCGGCATTGCGGATCAGGCCGCCAATGATATTCGACGGTTTCTGTTTCAATTGCAGGCCGGCTGGATGTAATGCCCGGGTGGAATTTTCGGCTGACAGACAGAGTCTCCTTTTTAGAATACCGTCTGTCATGTCCGAAAAGTCACTGTTCAATCATTCCATACAGGTACGGGACGCGGCCCATCAAAAAAGAAAAAAGGCGCGTACATCCATCACGGTGGAAGGCGAATATGCGCTGCAAAGCCGCCCGGCCGATATGGTGCCCTGTACGGTCACAGATGTAGGTACCGGCGGTTTGTCCTTTGTCACCCGCGCCACGCTTTATCAGGGTGACGAGGTGATGGTTCGATTCAAGCTTGGTGCTCATCCGGTGAAATTAAACGGATCGGTAATCCGGGTATCCGGCAAGAATGTGGGTATCCAGTATCAGGGTGTCTCGGAACAACAGCTTGAGATAATCCAGAAATTCATCCATACCACCTTTTTCGAAAAAGACCCCAAAAAGAAGAAATAGCGTTCGGCTGAGAAGAGGACAGAGCGATTCAGCGGCCTGGAAAAAGACTTGCCGGGAGGACGGTTTGTCTGCGGTGGTCTAAAACTACCCTCCCGAACGGTCCCGCGCAGTATGCCTTCCGGTAATTGTCGATTGGCCTTTCTATGGGTATCCTGGTAAAGACACAACGGAGTTTTAAAGCATGGCAGCAGGTGAGAAAGTATATTGTGCGAATTGCGCTCATTGTATAGTGGTTCGCCAGTATGAAGCGGAACACGATAAATACATCCTGCGTGTTCGCTGTAACAAGAAAAAGTGGAGCAAGCGCTCCGGCGAAGAAAAGCTGTATAAATATTTCACGGTTGCCCGTCGTATGCAGCCCAATTGTGAAGATTATCAGGAAATGGGCGATCTGTTGCCCTACATCAAGAATCTGAAAAAAGAACTGCCCATCAAAGACGAAATCTATACCGTAAAAAAGCCAGTTCGATCCTCCTGAATTGATCCCCTTCCTCAGGTCCTTTCGTCGGCGAGCGTATTTTCGCTTGCCGGCCGGAGCGTCCCGGTCCGTGGCCACAGTGACGGCCTTGCCGGTTCCGGGCCGGCTCTATCTGAATCTGGATAAAAAGAGCACCGGCTTCGACTTTCAACTGACCGGAGAGTATCCGCGCCGGGTAGAAGCCGGGGATGTGCTGGCGACCGATCCATCCGGATTTCCCCTGTCCGCGCCTTTACCCGGTGTAGTGTATGCTCCGGAAGGAATCCGTCGTCTGGTTCTGCGGACCGAAGGGTTTATAGCCGGTACTTCCGGACAGGGACTTCTGTCCGTACCGGACGATGTTGATGCGTCGACATTTCTGGATGGCATCTTTCAATCCGGCCTGTGTTCATTTGATTTTCCCGGCACTCCCTTATCCAGCCTGTTGCAGCGCGCCTTTCAACACGAAAGACCGTTGATTATCTTGAGTCGAGCCGCTGTTTCGACGGCCATCGATTGGAATCGTATTTTGAAAACGCGGCGGCCGGAAATAGAGCGATTTAAAGCCTGGCTTCAACCGGCCTGTGTGGCTTTAACCGGAAAGGCGGTCGAGGTAATTGAATTCCCGACTTCCAATGCGAATATGTCCAATCGGTTGTATGCTGCGGATATCGGCCATCGGTTGCCCCCTGTTGTTGCTCGTCGCTTTCGTCCCGATCTGCAAACGGCGCATAATCTGGCCGCGCAGGGTATTGCTTATCTGGGACCGGCCACTCTGAACGCTATTCTGGATTTTGCTTTTCATGGAAAAGCGCCGACGGCACGTCATGTAGCATTGACTGCGCATCCGACCGTGGCCCGAAAAATCGGACTGCAATCACCGCGTCTGTATCGCCTGTACAATGGTCAGCCCATTGCCGACATAGTCGATCGTTCGCTTCCCGCCAATCGAGCCTTATTAGTAGCGGGTGCTTTTCCCGATGTACCGGAACCTCTGGAACTGGCCGTCGCCGGGACGGATGATGCGGCCGATAGGCCGCAAGCAGAAGCAATTCCGGCCAATTATAATCTGTTTGGTCCGGACGTACTGCAGTGGGTGCCGCCGTCGGCCCTCAACCGGGCGCGCATAGAATTGCCCTGTACAGCGTGTGGGGCCTGCAATGCCATTTGTCCGGTCAACGCACGACCCTTCGCTCTGGCCAGTGCTCAACCGACCCGGTTTCGATCGGACCTATGTATGCAATGTGGGTTATGCACACATTCCTGTCCGGCAAATATCGCCCTGGATGAAATGATTCGGGTAAACCAGAACCCGATTAAAGCATAAACTATGACAACTACCGGGGTTGAACAGAAACGACAGGTTGTTTTTCCACTGCTGGAGTATGTCCTGCAGCAGTATCTCGTTTATGTTCCCTTGGTTTTCAGTCTGCTTGCGTTGATATTAAAAGATAGCGCGAACGGGTTCTGGTATGCTGGAATCTGGTTATTGCTCTTCATAGCCGGTCTGGTACCGGATATTCTACCGAATCGTAAAAATCCGCAGGGCACGGCGTATCGCGGAATGAACTCGCGTAGATCCGGGCGCATACCGCAATTGTTTATTCAGGTTGCCTGGTTATTGTCCCTGCTGGTCTTATTTCCGGGTGTCGTATCATTTCAATCTATGTGGTTGCCGGTTTGCATGGCGCTGCTGGCCATTCTGCTCTCTCGTTTCTGTGAACTACGATTCATACCGCATTTGCATGCCGCTTTCTGGTTTTTGCTGGCATACGTCTTACTGGACCGTCTGTCGGTAGAGTGGGTGTTGGTCGATCCTTTTCAATCAGACATTTTGCCCCTGCGCGCGTTTTTTTACAGCCTGATTGTGCAGGTAATACTGATCGGTTGGTTGGTTCCTGCGGCTCGTCCGGCGGTATTGATATGGATCGGTCTGATGATCGGGGCCTTTTACGCCGATACCGGGTTGGAGTCGGCCGAATTACTGGCTGCGGGCGTATTGCTCATGTTTCCCGGTCGAGCCGTGCGGGATGCCAGCTATTATTGCATCTATCTGACGCTGACCGGTCTTGTTCTTATGGTTGCGGCATTTATTGAGCCGGGCGATTTTTTCATAACAGTTTTTTATCAGGGCGATTGGTTGTTGCCCGCATTGCTGCTGATCGAAGGAATCACGGCAATCGTGCAGTACCTGCTACGAGAGTTCCAACAGAAAATTTGAATTCAGAACCATAAAAAATCATTTATCTCATACTGCGACGGCATGCACTGACAGAAGGGCCGTTCCTGAGCCGGGACTAAAAAAGTGGATCTTGCAGAAATCATTCCAGAAAACCGGGTACTGATTGTTAAAAAGAAGTACACCAATAAGTACCGTTTGCTTGAATATCTCCTGGATCGGTGCGTGGCGGATACTGACATTGCCAATAAGCGCGATGTGATCTGGCAAACCCTGCAGGAGCGTGAAGAGTCCATGTCTACCGGCATCGGACTGGGCGTGGCCATTCCGCATTGTTCAAGTGAGTTCGTAAACGACGGTCTGGGCTTGATGGCCGTCACCAAACAGGGAATAGATTTTCAGGCCGTAGATGATCAACCCGTGCGCATTATCGTGCTATTGTTGATGCCCCAGAAGCGTTTCGAAAAGCACATCAAGATTCTGGCTACCATAGCGCGGGTATTCAATGATGAAAAAATTCGACAGAAGGTACTAAAAACCGAAGATCCGGCTCAGATCTTCCGAATTGTGGCCGAGGCGGCGGAGCAGACCGCCACCTGAAATAGCGTCGGCCATTCCGCCCGCATTCGCAGCGGCCGCTCTCTCGCTAAAAATCGGTTGAGTTGATTTATACGCTGTCGGCCAACGCGTCCACAATACCATACGCCACCGCTTCCTGGGCGTTCATGTAATAATCCCGGTCGGTATCCATTT
>JAGRMX010000324.1 GCA_020441025.1 Leptospiraceae bacterium | reverse complement strand
CAGCGAGCGCCCAACAGTGTCATTACAATGTAAATGCGATCATGCGGATGAACCGCGTCAATCGGACTCAACTGCTGCCCGGGTTTCTGCCAGTACCAATGGCGCAGAATATGCCGGGCCGCTTCTCGATTGCCCAGAACCATTTCACGAAAAATACGCGCGTTAAATCCCGCCGCTCCGCCTCCTTCCGTCTGGGTGGGATCATTGCGACCCTGCTCCAGTTCCGCCCTGGAAATGTGCCGGGGTTGCCAGGCATCGGGGCGGTGTTCATTCTGCAAGCGGTCATCCAGCTTACGCGGCTTTCGATCGGCCAGGAACAATCCGGGGAACATCTCCCGGGCCTGTCGCTGGGCTCTGGTTTCGGCCGCATCCCCTGGCCCGGGACCGTTCGCATTACGATTGTCTGAATTAAGACCACCGGCTTTGCTTTGAATCGAGCTATCGTCGGATGTACGTGAACTCCGTTGTTGCGGTGTTGAACGCTCTACCCGCTCATCGGTCGGAAAAGCCGGTCGGATGGTACGTCCATCGGGAGTCCGCTCCGGTGGTCGCGATCTGGGCGCCTTTCGGGAAGCAGGTGGCGATGCCGATTTCCGCGCATCGGGAGCGGATGGATTCGACGGAGGAATGCGCAATCCCGGCAAATCCACTCCGGAGGTTGGAGTTCCCGCGCTCCCGGTGTCGGGCACTGGAAAATCGGCACGTTCAAAATCATCATCCGGCACCCAGGGAGTGACCCGCGCCTGCTCCCGCTTGATAATATTCGGATTGGAAGGCGCTCCCGGTTCTTTTTTATCGGAGTCAGATTTCATTTGTCAGCCAATCGCCGGCGGCTGAAAAAATTCCGGTATCGGCTTTTTCAGTGGCCTGAGAGATACGCATTTTGATGATGGCCGCCCGTCGGGTTCAATGCGTACAGACAGTCAACCAGGCCGGGCGGGAAATTTCCAGGATTTATTTACGTTCATTCCATCCATGGCACAGGACACACTTACAGGCATTCAAACCGAAATCGATCGTCGGCGGGCCTTCGCCATCATCGCCCACCCGGACGCCGGAAAGACGACCCTCACGGAAAAGCTTCTATTATACGGTGGCGCCATTCAACTGGCGGGCCATGTACGCGCCCGTAAAGACCGCAAGAGCACGCGCTCGGACTGGATGAAAATGGAGCAGGATCGCGGAATCTCCGTGACCACCGCCGCACTGCAATTCGAGTACAACGGATTTTGTTTAAATCTACTCGATACCCCCGGTCATGAGGATTTTTCCGAAGACACTTATCGCACACTCATGGCAGTAGACGCGGCGGTCATGCTGCTGGATGCCTCGCGCGGTGTGGAGCCCCAGACCATCAAGCTGTTCCGCGTGTGTCGCGAACGGCGCATACCGATTGTCACTTTTATCAATAAAATGGACATGCCGGCAAAAGATCCCTTCGCGTTGATGGACGAGATTGAAAAGGTACTGGGCATTACCTGTTCGCCGTTTTTATGGCCCATGGGTTCCGGTCCCGATTTCAAGGGCGTGTACGATTTAAAATCCAATCAGGTGTACCGCTACGAGCGCGTTACCGGCGGCGCGTACCGTGCGCCCGAAAAATCGTCCGGTCTGGATGATCCGGAACTGCGTTCCCTTATGGAAGAAGAGATTTATACCGCCTTTCGCGAAGGCGCCGAACTTTCCCGCGAGGCTTTGCCACCGTTCGATGCCGAACTCTTTCAAGAATGTGAAATCACGCCGGTATTTTTTGGCAGCGCCATTACCAACTTCGGCGTGGAGCTTTTCTTAAATCACTTTCTGGATTTGTGCCCTATCCCCGCGCCGGTGCGTTTGAAAGATGAAAGCACTCTGCAACCGGCCGATTCGCGCTTTACCGGTTTCATATTTAAATTGCAGGCCAACATGAATCGGCAACACCGGGACCGGGTGGCGTTCATGCGCATTACTACCGGCGTCTTCGAACGCGGTATGAACGTAACCAACGCCCGCAACGGTAAATCCATCAAACTTTCCAGTCCGGTGGCTTTTTTCGGTCAGGAACGCAACACGGTGGATCGCGCTTATCCGGGCGACATCATCGGGCTGATCAATCCCGGTGTGTTTAAGATCGGCGACGTACTGTACTCGGGCGATTTACCGGGAGGCTTTCCCATGCTACCGCGTTTCGCTCCGGAAATGTTCGCTCGCCTCATTCCCACCGATACCGGCAAACTAAAAGCCTTTCGTAAAGGATTGGAGCAACTGTCCGAAGAAGGTGTCGTGCAGGTATTTCACACCGAAGACGGTTCGGCGGTGCTGGGCGCGGTCGGTCAGTTACAATTTGATGTCTTTCGTTTTCGACTGGAAGACGAGTATGGCGCGCCCTGTCGACTCGAGTCCCTGGGTTACGAATGCTCGCGCTGGATTCGTCCCGCAGATCGCAAAAAATTCTCTTCATACGATTGGATTGTAAAAGACGAGGATGGCCGCGAGGTAGTTCTTTTTAAGAGTGAATATCGCATGCAGAGTTTTCTGACCAATAACCCGGAAATTACACTGTATGAACATCCGGAGAACGTACCGGCTTAGAGTTTTCGCTTGTAAGATGAGTTCATGTATGCCGTGCTAAAACTGTCACAGCGGTCGACTGGATGTACTCGTAAATCTCCCGGGAAATCCTTGCGTTAGATAGCGCGCATGGCATGCTGGGTCGCCCGATCAACAAACCGGACGGACAGCGGAACGATCGGCGTCTGTACGACCCATTTTCAACAAATCATGCATTACAGTGGCGAAAAATCATTTCCTGAATCGCTGAAAGGATACTTTTTAATATCCGAAGCGAATATGACCGATCCGAATTTTTTTCAAACCGTCGTCCTGATGCTCGAACATAATAAAGAGGGCGCCTTCGGATTGGTCGTAAATCGGCGTTCACGCCTGCACCTGCATGACGTCATGCCGCGACTCGATAGCGAACGCAGTAAGACCAGTCCCATTTACGTGGGCGGCCCGGTGCAACAGGAATACCTTTTCGTAGTGCATTCCGAAATGCCGCCCGGACATCAGAGCAGCGAATCGGCCGGCGAATCGGTGGAGGGTGTAATCTTTGAACCGTCTTTTCGCCGGGTGGAAAAGTTTTTCGAGGATGAATACTGGGATTCTATTCCGGCGGATGATCAACCGCGCATTCATCTGTTTGTGGGCTACTCGGGCTGGGCCCCGGGGCAACTGGAAAAAGAAATGCAGATGGGCTCCTGGATGATTCATCCCGCTCACGCGCGCATAGTATTTCACGCCAATCCGGAACAGGGCTGGAAAGACGCGCTGCGCGAAAAAGGCGGTATCTATCGTATCTTTGCCGATACCAACCAAAATCCCAGCCTGAATTGATATGTTGATTGAAGCGAGCGCTGCGTCAGCCAGCGTGACCGAAGCACGGCTCATAACCGTCTGTCCCGCAGTTTTGAAGACGTATTCCCAATCGACCGGATGCATGCATGATCACCCGTGAAGAACAATCCCAGTTATTAAAGTTCGCCGTTTTTTTCGAAGGCGGCATGGGCATTGTGGCGTTAATCCTGGGATGGTTGACCGGATACTATCCGGTACATTATCTGCACCTGCGGCCGGCGGACGCTCTGTGGGCCGTCGCCGCTACCGTGCCCTTATTGGTATTGTTTGCGCTGACCACGCGCTTCCCGCTGGGATTCTTAAAATCCATTCGCCGCAAACTGGATGACGCCATCCTGCCTTTGTTCGGCGGCCTGCGCAATACCGACTTATTGTTGTTGGCTATTCTGGCTGGCTGGGGCGAAGAGCTTTTATTCCGCGGCTTTTTACAACCGTTGGCCGCCGATTACACCGGACCGATCGTTGCCATAATCGTAACGAACATTCTGTTCGGACTGGCCCATTTAATCACACCGGCATACGCCATCATCGCCGCGCTGGTGGGCGCCTATCTGGGTTGGTTGATGCTGCGCTTTGACAACCTGGCGGTACCGATAATCATTCACGCATTATATGATTATTGCGCTCTGCTATTTTTTCTGCGGGTAGTACATCGCAATTCACCGGTACCCATGCCGCGTTCCGCGGCGAAGGACAATGAGCCCGATAACGAAGGCGATTGATCGGCGCATAGTTCCTGTACATTAATAATGTTATGCGTGCGGTATGGAGCGTTTTTTAATCTATGCGCGTCCGACCTTTTTTTCACTCCGGTTCAATCGTCCCATTCGACTCGCGCCCGATCGTACAGATGAAATAAAAAATTTTCCAGGCGAGTTTCCAGATCGTCCTGTTCGAACACGTCCGGTATCAATCGGGATTCAAAGATAGCCAGCAATTGATCGGCCAGTGCCGGCCGCATTTCTTTAAGAATGGCGAACAGTCTCTGCTGTCTGAGGGCCGCCAGGATTTCTTCGAACTCGGAACGGGTAAAGTCGATTTCTTC
>JAGRMX010000323.1 GCA_020441025.1 Leptospiraceae bacterium | reverse complement strand
CGGAGGTAATGCCCCGGCGCGCCAGTTCTTCATAACCGGCACAACTCAACTCCGATTGTTCCGCTAACGTCAGAGTCGCCTGGTCTGACCCTCTCGCGTCGTCAATTGGCAAAACCGAATCGGCGTCCGCCTGCTCTGTGGACCCGGAGGATACGCCCGCGGAATTCGTATTACCCTGAAAGGGACGTGGTGCCGATTCCAGCACAACCGGGTACGCCAACCATAACCAGATAGAGATAACCATCGGCAAAACTATGCCTCGAGACCACTTTCTTCCAATATAAGCGTGCATATAAACTCTGTTCATAGCCCCGAATCAGCCCATTACTTTGCAAACACTCTTCCGCCGATCCAATCGCAGTATATACCCGGTAATAAGTATCCGCCTTCGAATGTAAGCTCAGATTCTCTGTTTATCGGATTGCATGTCAGCGAATGCCAGTCTATCAGGGGTTTAATTGATTGTCACCGTATTCCCGACCGAAAAAATCGAACCAGACCGATGGACAGGCCATCGAATAGTGTCAGGAATCCAATCAGTATGAATTATTTTAAGCGACTGCCTTTATTTCCCGCCCTGGTAATGTGTATTCTGAGCGTCAGTATCTTGCACCAGCCCCTCCAGGCGGACAATGACGAGGCGCTCAGTGCCGTAAAAACCATGATCGGACTGATTCGCTACAACCGGGATGACCGGGCTCTGGAGTACATCGACCTGGACGGAATGACCCGCTATTTGCTGGGCAATTCGTACGATCAGGCTTCAGCGGAACAAAAGCAACGCTTTACCGAATTACTGGGTGAGTACATCAGTCTGAGTGCTTTCCCCAAAGCCCGCGAGTATTTCAATGATGTCGATCTTTCCTACGACGCGCCCGGTGAGGTGGATGACAGAGTGCATATCCGTTCCGCCATACTATACAGTGGCAACGAACAATTGACTTTCACCTGGGTAATGGCCGATACCGACGATGGATATCGCGTGATTGATTTTCTGGATGCGGAAGGAAATTCGCAAATGCAGACCAATAAAGAGAAAGCCGTTCAGCCCCTGTTACAACAAAAAGGCATACCGGGTGTGATTGCCGCGTTGGAAACAGCCGTCAATCGTCTGAAATAATTCATGCGTGATTTTACCACGCGAGCCGTACGGGCTTATCTGGCCCGTCCTTATCTCTCCGCCGCCATTGCCGGTGTCATATTCGTACTGGCTCTATTGAGCGCCGCTCAACTGCGTATCAATTCCAATCAACTGGATACGCTTCCGGCGGATTCGCCGCATGTCATTGAAGCCCGCAAAATCACCGAAATGGTGGGCGGTACCGGCTTTGTTATCGTCACTCTGCGCATGCAGGAGCGTGATGCCGGCGATGAAATTTTTTACCGGGCGCTGGAACTCAAGCGCAACAGCCAGGATGAAGAAGCCGATCGGCTGATGAACGAAGCGAATAAAATCTACAAAGAGCTATTACCCCGAAATTTACAGGACGCGGAAAAATTGAAGGCGGCTTCCGACGAACTGGTGGCGAAACTGATCGACCTGGATGACGTAAAATACATCCGGCATAAAATCGACCTGGACTTTATTCAAAATCGCATTCTGTATTACATGGAACCCGCCGATTTGCGCGAAGCGTTTCGACGCATCGGAATCAAGCGCGATGAATTGATTGAACGCGCCAATCCCTTTTTCCTGGACCTGGGGCAGCCGGAATACCGGTTGGATTTATCCGATATCCGCACCAAATACAGTCGGGTCGGTAAAAAAGAGATCGTGGATGATTACTACGTTTCTCCCGATCGCAAGATGATGGTGATTGTCATCAAACCGAGCTTCAGTTTTAACGACATTGCCCGCAGCCAGGCGTTCTTAAAAAAAATTCATCACATAGTCGACGAAACAGGCATTGCCGATCGCGGTATTGAAGTGGGCCTGACGGGATCGTACGCCAATTATACCGAATCGTATGTAGCAATTCAGAAAACCATCCGTCCCACTATGTTGTATGCCATGACGGGCATTACTCTGATTCTGTTTTTGTTTATTCGGCGTTTTACTTTGATCGCGTCCATGTTACTGGCGCTGGTATACGCGATTGTACTTACATTCGGTCTCACGTATCTATTGATCGGAGAATTGAATCTGATCACGTCGCTTTTCGGCGGAATTCTGGCCGGCCTGGGTGTGGACTTCGGCATTCATCTGATCTTTCGTTTTCGCGAAGAGTTCGCCGAACATCCGGTCATTCCGGAAGCCATGACCCGGGCGATTTTACAGACCGGCCCCGCCGCCGCTTATTCGGTCGGCACCACTACCGTGGCGTTTGCTGCCTTGATGGTTTCGCAATTCAAAGGCTTCAGTCACTTCGGCATCATTTCGGCGTACGGTATAATTATCACCGCGTTTTCTATGTTTTTTATCACACCGCTGATTCTGGTGCTGTTTCAGCGTGTATACCCCAATTTGCTTCAGAAGTATGTTACCGGTGACCGGGATCATACCATGGAAGAGCGCTGGGAACGTCGTTTAAACGTACCGGCCATCGCGCGCATTACAATACTCTCGGTGCTGGGTCTTTCGATAGCGGCCGGAATCATGGCAACCAATGTACAGTGGGATCATGATGTCCGCAATATGCTGGATACCAGCATCCCATCCGAAAAACTCAAAGATGAAATGCACCTGCGCTATGAAGTGGCCGGCGATCCGCTGGCCATCGCCTCCGAATCCCTGGATGAAGCAAAAGCTTTATGGGAGTTCTTCGAACCGTTGCCCGATCACATGGCCGAACGCATCACCCAGGTGGTATCACCCTGGTCGTTCGTACCACCCTGGAATCGTCAGCTACAGAATCGGGCTTTGATCGCGAATTTTCGCCGGCAAAACGAGGTGATCAAATACGGCATGCTGCCCGATCGCTATAAGCCCTTCTGGGGGCAATACCAAAGGCTGGTCACCCAGCAGCCCTTCTGGATAGACGATGTGCCGGACGACCTGCTGGATCAATTCAGAGCGGCGGAAGAAAGCCGCTATCAGGGCTGGCTGACGTTCGTGTATCCGGACGTGACCAGACTTTATAATCAGCGTGACCTGGTGGCGCTGGATGATCTGGTATCGATTCTGGAGTTTCCCATTGTGGGTAAACACAGCCTCGGCAACATGGCTTACCACGCAAATGCCTGGCGCAACTATTCCGGCCGTCCGGTTTTTCAGAATCAAGCACTCGGTCCCGTAACTCAAGAAGATTTGCAGTTAAGCGCGGCGGAGCACTCTGCCATAATCGATATGGCCAACCATGCGGATGAAGCCTTTTTGAAGAATATGCATCTGACCGACCTGGTAACGGAAACCATCTTAAAACATCGACCGTTCGAGAATATCTCCGATCTGCAATCGCATACTATAAAAGCCCGCACCATCGGTTCTACATTGTTAGTAGCCCAGTTTACCCGCATTGTCCTGGAAGAATCTCGCTTCATAGTCGTTGGTACGCTGGTACTGGTATTGATTATACTGTGGATCAGTTTTAGAAATCTTACATCTTCGTTGATCAGCCTGGCGCCTTTGACCGCCGGTTTGATTTTAATGGCCGGTTCGCTCCCGCTGCTGGATGTAAAAATCAATTACTTCAACGTAGCCGTGCTGCCGATTATTGTCGGTTATGGCATCAACAACGGAATTTTTGTTTATTATCGCTTCCTGGAAACCGGCTCGGTCTTTCGCGCCCTGTATCATACCGGTTCGGCCGGCATGGCGTCTTCGCTGACTTCGCTGGCCGGATGGGGCGCCATCGCCATGACCGATCACCCGGGATTGAGTTCTATGGGCGTCCTGGCCTGCATTGGCCTGGTAGCCATGATGTTTGTAACGCTGGTATTTTTGCCGGCGGTATTGGTCTTTCTGAACCAGCGCTGGCCCAATATGATCCTGCGTTTACGCAAAGCTCACTTTCAGCATCATCCGCATACGGAAACAGAAAACGAAACGGCTGCACCGTCATAGAGAAACGCCTGTTATCGGGTAATTGCAATGAATACTGCACTTAGAAACGAAAATCGACATCATAATCAAACCGCTCGAGCGACCGCGCCCGACCGACGCCTGTTACGCGCATCTGCTTCGGCTTTGCTATTGATTACTCTTCTGTCCGGTTGCACGGTTAAGTACACCTATTTGAAACCGGGATATGAACAAAACGATCTGGATCGAGTCAAACGCCTGGTGTTGACCATCCAACCCAATCCTTCCGGAACCGACGCGGCGGATGATTTGATTCTGGGCGTGGCCCGGGAATTCATCAGTCATCACCGGGAATTCATCATTTATACTACGCGTGTGGAGTCGCCCGACGCGGATTGGCAGGCGTTGTGCGCGTCTGCCGATGCCCGACCGGACGCGGTGTTGCGCCAGAAAGTGGCCCGCATCGAACATACATCGAATTCC
>JAGRMX010000322.1 GCA_020441025.1 Leptospiraceae bacterium | reverse complement strand
CAATCCCGGTGATTCGATTACGAACCATGGTATGACCGTAATCAGGAATATGAGCAACACGATATATCGAGCGGAACGGGTTACAGTCATGGCGAGTTCCCTTCAATGATGGAATTTGAATGCGTATAATTTAACGGTCATCTACAAATCGCATCAGCCTGATTTAGCCTGATTTGCACACCGGCGTTTCCGGCGTCGCGCGAAATCAATCCGGTTTGCGTTCTTCAAAGACGGCATACTCTTCGCCGTTAAAACGCCACAGTTTTTCCGACGCGGCGTCCAGTACCTCGTTTTCGGGAGTAATGTCCCGGCCGGTTGTGGTGGTGTGGATTTCATAATATTCCGCATCGGTTTCTACTATTTCGATTTCGGTGGAATACTCCACGCAGGGCGCGTTGCCGGTCTCGGGAACTTCGCAGGTGCCTTCATTATCGAAGTATGTGGTGGCGGAAAACACGAGTTTATAAGTATCGCCGACCCGTGCAAACCATCCGCTCCAGGATGTATTAAAACCCATATGCAAATCGCCGCTTGCAAAACTGATGGCCCGGTGATTCGGGCCGATGTCGATAAAGTCGGTTTCGGGCGGCGTGCCATAGTGCCCCATGGGATCTATGCGTTGGTACAGATCCAATCGCCATGCGGGACCGGCTTCTTTGCGAAAAACGGCCACACTTATATCGGGAGCGCAGATGCGGCAGTCAAAAAAGATTTTTTCCGGCTTCGTTGCAAAAACAAACACAACTGCGTTCGCGCGGGATACGTCCGCCTTAATCATTTCGGTACGTAACTCAAACGGAAATTCTTCGGCCGCATATATCTCCGCCAGTTCGGCTTCGCGATCCACAGCCCAGAAGGAAGCTTTTTCAGCGGGGTTATAACTGCCGAAGAGCCTGCGCATGGCGCTTTCGGTGGCCAATGTGTCACTCTGAATTTTCAAATTCCCGGGAACCTGCCATAGACCGGTGGTGAGCAGAGTTTCATCGACAGCATTCGAACGGGAATCAGTGGAATCCGCCTCCTGACCTTTCGATTCGGCGCAAGCGTTCAGCGCCGTGAACGAAAGCATTATCGCGAAAAACGGTAAGAGCAAACTTCGTATGCGAGTCGACCAATGCTTACGGCTACGGGCGGATTTATACATGGATAGCAACCTCATCTTTCAATTCACCGATTGTATGTGTTCGTGGTTATGTAAATGCTGCTGACAGTATTCATGATCGACACAATCCACACAGTAGCGAAAGTCCATATGGGGATCGTCATGTTCGGTCATGCCGCACACCACACAGCGATGAATGCTGGTGGGTGCCGCCCGGGCAATGCGTTCTTTGCGTCGATGCGCGCCGCGACGCATCATAATGCGCCGAATCATCTCCGGCCCGTAGAACAACAGAAAATTACCGGTACCCAGCACCGGTTCCCAGAAAGGCAGCAATGATCCGGTCACCACGGATTCGAGCAGAGCAAATAGGCCGATCAAACCGAATATGACAATACCGATCCATTTCAAACGGACCGGAATAAAAAAGAACAGCAGAATTTGTTGATTGGGATTCAGATAAGCCACTGCCGCCACAATCGCCAGGTCGAGGAACTCGGCGCTCACCGAACCGCCGAACCACCAGTTGCCCAGCAAATGGCCGCCGGTTATCAAAAGAATACCGCTGAAAATGTACGCGTTGAAGCGCACCGTACCCTGCTCGGCCTCCAGTTGTGAGGAAAACAGATAAAAAACATAAATTAGAAGAAACAGCCAGAGAAACGTGGAAGCCGAGGCCGGTCCCTCCATAAGTCGGAAGGGATACACCAATAAATGCCAGAATTCACCCTGGACGAAAATGCGATCAAAAGTCACGATACCCAGATCGCTTCCGGTGATGACCGCAAAGCCCGATACGGCGGCGATCAAGATAGTTAGATAAATGGTCAGGTTTTCAACAGCGATTTGCTGAAATAGTCTTTGAAGTATTCGCATGCCCGCTTTGATGTGGGCGCTCCCCCGACGTGCGTCAATCAGTATTTCCGATCCGTACGCGGTCACCGACAAATGGTTGCGCAATTCCGGATCGCTGATTCGATGTCCGCCGCACGGTGGCCCATCATGACCGAATCATCCGAATCGCAAGTTCCCGACAGACAATCGTCGATGACTCCCGCCCGAAGCGAGCAGCTTACGACGCGCGACATAGCGGAAGTTTTAAAAAATACAATCCATTATTGTTTTCTGGGCAGTCTGTGTCCCTTGATTCCCATTCCCTTCCTGGATGAGTGGGCCCTGAACTTTGTACAGCGCAAATTGATTCAAAAAGCGGCCAATGCGCAAGGCATGTCGCTCAGTGATCGCGAAGCGAAGATTCTGGCGCAGGGCTATGAAGAAAAGCGCGGTTGTCTGCTTTCGATTTTATTGTTTCCCGTAAACTTCATTCTGATAATGATTATCCGTCCCACCAAACGGTTGTTGCGTAAGATTACGATTTTTCTGGCGGTCAAAGAATCGGCCGATATGTTCAGTCGATTTGTGCATCACGCGGTGCTGACGGATTACAGCGCCCGTCAGGGTTTATTGCGGCCCGACTCCGGTGATCGAACCGGTGCGACGGATGCAGGCGCGGCCGCTCAATCTTCCGATTCTCGGGCGGGTCAGTTGGGTGAAAGACACCTGGGTCGGGTGGCCAACGCGGTAAATCAGGCCTGTGCTAAAATGGATACGCGTCCGTTAAATCAGGCGGTACGGCGCATTCTCTCCAGCAGTAAGTATTTGATTGTAGTTTCGGCGACCGCGTTTACCGGTTGGATTCGACGGGCCCACCGGGCGCTCAAACGCGGGAAGGAATTCGATGAAGAATTCAATGAGCGGGCGGTGGCCGAGGACGCGGAGCAGGATGAGAAATTAAAAAAACTGATGTCCGATCTTTCGAATGAAATGTTGTTGCGGGCCGATTACTTCGATCAGTTGATTCGCTGTTTTTATGACTTTTATCAAAAACAACTGGAGAATGAATCCGTTTAACCCCGTCCGAATCGTTCGATTCGTTTTTCGCTCCTTCACTTGAATTTTTATTGCCCCGGTTTTCAGGGAACGAACTCTTAGCAACATGTCGCATTTTATGAAAGCCAATCGTAATACACATCGTCAGGGATATGCGAGTGAGCGGTTTTGCTTAACCGAAATTGCGCTAATCGTATTCATTTTACTGGTCGGTCATGCTCCCCTGGCCGCTCAAAATTTAAGCGTGGGTAGCGTGATCGGCAGCGCCGAACCCACCGCGCCCCAATCCACCGGAGAGATTGTACGCGCCAGTCAGATTGGACTTTCGGCGCTGGCCGGGCAGGCCGCATTCTATGAGCGGGTCACCAACGATGTGGAATCGTCATTGTTGTATCCCCAGGCCACGTACGGACAGCGCTTCTGGTTTTATGAAGATTTGATCTGGGAAGTGGGCGTGTACGCTAACAAAATCACCGATACGGAACAAATTTTCCTGGGTACCAACGGCGATGTGTTGATAGATCGGCAGCATACCGAAGAAAACGATTACAAGCTGGCGCTCGGTTTTAACTTTGATGCCGAGCACATTATTCGGGTGGGCTGGAATTGGAATACGGTCGATTCACCTTCAACAAGCTGGTTGGCCGGCTCCAATCAGTTTGCGCCGCCCTGGTATTTTCAGGCTTACGGTGAAGGCTCCATCAATCAGAATATGGACGGTCCGTATGCCGGGCTGGAATTGAATTTTCCCATTGATGCGGAACGTAAGTTTTACGTTTACGGCGAGTTGTACGGATTCACCGCGGACGGGCATTTGAATTTTTCTTCATTTGCGCTGGGGCCCTCCACAATTCGATTTTTCGAGGGCTCATCCAACGTCTTTGCCCTGTCGGTTTTGTTTCAGGCCGGGGGGAAGTATTTCTTTTATGAAGATTGGGGCATTAAGCTCGGTTTATTCTGGCAGAAATCCTATGTACGCGTGCGCTCTACGGACGGATTTATATTCTCGAACTATTTGTTCTTTCCGCTATCGCAGGGTAAACAAAACTTTAATGGTTTTAATAACGGATTGTACATCGGATTGACCGGTCGCTATTGAGTCCCGTTAAAATAAATTTACCGACCACTGAACTCGCGAGCAAGAAACGGGTGTTGTGCAAGTCTTAATCGGGCGGGCGTAACGGCATCGAGCCGAGTATGCCGGAATCGAGTCGGGCATGCCGAACCGCATACAGGCGGGCTGCGTTTTATTCATGCCGGTCGTCACAGATACATGCGAGCCACGTTTAATCCAGGCTTAAAACATCTTCCAGCCAGTACGTTTCCAGCCGCGCATGGTTTTTGATGTCGGTTTCGATGATCCCGCGTTGGCTGTACTTGAATCGATCGGCGGTTAACCCATGAAAATCCGCGGAAACCTGAATGCGATCGGGCATGCCGGTAGTTTCCATGCGAGC
>JAGRMX010000321.1 GCA_020441025.1 Leptospiraceae bacterium | reverse complement strand
GTTGGCGGATGCCAATGAGCGCATCGGTACCGTTATCGAAAGGAAGCTGAAGATTTTTCATATTGAATCGGCGGTAAATAATCGTATGTTTTCGCCGTAAATTTCATTTCTGTCAAAAAACGAAGACGATCTGAATGTCGTCGAGCGTCAGGGTTTGCGTGCATTGCGGTATTCATTAAGTCGAATGAGCGCTCCGGTCAAGCGGCGGTTGTTTCAAAGAGTGCCCGCACCATACGAGTGCATTGCAGTTCATGCCGGCGAAGTGAATGCGGTGCATAACAAAATTCTGCGCATCAGTAAAAAGCAATACGTGGTTAATGTTAAAGGGCAGGCGGATGTTTTGCTGATGGGAATTCCGTTCGTCAGTCCGTACAGTGTGAACAGTATACTCAATCCGCTTCTTGTGCAGGTAATGGCGTTAGGCTATCTGTACCATTTATATGATGGTGGGGTTCCGTTATTAAAAGACGGAGGCGTGCTGATACTCTTTCACCCCTGCCGGGATGAATTCGATGCCAGATTTCACCCCAGTTACATTGAGTTCTTTCACCGGTTGCTACCGGAGAGTACAGATTCGAGATATCTTCAAAAGAAGTATGAGGTTGAATTTGCCACCAACCCGGAATATATAAAAGAATATCGCGAAGGTTATGCATATCACGGTGTGCATCCGTTCTATATGTGGTACTGGGGTGAAACCGGCCGGCGGCGAGTCGGTCAGGTGATTGCCGTGGGCGCGGAGCATCAGCATGTTCCGGAGCGTATGGGTTGGGAAAACGCGGCAACAGTAGAAGAAGCTTTGTTAAAGGCGTACAATACGGTCGGACCCAATCCGCAAATTACCATGTTGCATCAACCACCGGTAGTGATGACGCGTTGTGTCTGAAAAATCGATGTGCGCGCACCGGCCTTCATGATGCAGGAGATTCAGTATGGCTTCCAGAGAAAACAAAAAATCAAGTTCCCGATCCCGTAAAAAGACAGGTTCTGTGAATAAAAATCATAAGACTCAACTGGATTCAACCGGCAATGGCGATACTGTTAATTCTTATACAGTCGATGATCTGGATAATAAAAATCTCAAAGATTTAAGTCTGGATGAATTACGCGATTACCTGGCTGCAAGAGAGCGTCGGGAAATCGGCAATGGTGCCGGCCGATTTCCCGACGCAAATGCGATCGTTAAAGCTCGACATCTATCTCGCTGGAATACCGACAAAGACATGGAGCCGATGAGCGTGTGTGAGACTTTGCGAGATCGTACAATAATGATCGTCGGCGGTACAGGATTTCTCGGACGTATTATGCTTTATATGGTTTTAAAACATGTGCCGGACATAAAACGAATCTATCTGCTGGTAAGACCGACGCATGGTTCGTCCGGAGAAGCGCGGGTACAACGAGAGATATTAAAATCGCCCGTCTTCACCGAAACGGCCGGCGATGCGCAGTATTTTATAGATGTGTTTGATAGTAAGGTTAAGGTAGTAGAAGGAGACGCATCCCGGGAGAATCTGGGCATCGATTCGGATACATTAAAACTGCTACGTGAAGAGGTTGAGGTAGTTTTAAATACCGCCGGAAATGTGGAATTCAATCCGCCACTGGACATGAGTATCAATGCGAATACCCTCGCAACTCGAGAGGTTTTGAAATTCGCTGAAACCACCAGGTTCAAGCGCTATGTGCATGTTTCCACCTGCTATGTCGCCGATCGTGTCAAACATCCGGATATTGCCCCGGAAGAAATTGTAAGCGAAGAGCTGATCACCGCGCGGGGGAATCACATTCGCCTGGATGTGGAGCATGAAATTGAAGGCGCTCTTGAGAGCGTGGCCGAAATTAAACGCTACTTCGAGAGCAGTCAAAAAACTAAGGAGTTTATGAGCCAGGCTGAGACCGAATTGGAGCGTATGGGGCGGGCGGATGCTCCCCGTCGCCTGGTCGAGAAAACCGCCCGCAGTCTCCGCACTATGGCCATGCGGGAGGAACTCATTCGTGAAGGGCGTGATCGGGCCCAGCGCATTAATCGGCCGAATGTATATACATACACTAAAACTCTGGCTGAGCTGCTGGTTAAATCGCATTCAGAGCGCGTGAACTGCACCATTGTGCGGCCCAGTATTGTGGAAACGTCCCTTCGGACTCCATTTCCGGGATGGAATGAGGGCATTCAGGGATCTGCCCCGCTTGTGTATCTGGTTCATAGGGGACATCGGATGATTCCATCCCTGTCACAAAATCCGAATCAGCATCCGGACGCAATTCTGGATATCATTCCTGTTGATGAAGTTGCGGCTGGAACCGTGCTGGCGATGTGTGCCCTCCTCAATAATGAACATGAGTTGGTTTATCAGCTTTCGGCTGGTCCGATTGATCCTCCGATTACACCGGCTCGCCTGCTCAATGTTTATCAGACCTACTCTCGCCGGATGGAAGATGGAGATCACGTGCGACCTTCGGCCTGGTGGACAAGGACATTGCAGGCATATCCGGTAACCCGGAAAACCTGGGAACGGTTTTCCAGTCCCAGAATGTTTGCATTATTGTCCAGGGCACGTAGTCGATTGGAACGTATGAATACCGATCGTGTCCCACCTGTTGGGGAGGGTATGATTCAACGCGTTCGATTGAGTGTTGAGAAGTTCTACCAGATAAGTCTTACTAAGAATAAAATATTCCAGGAGTTCCTGCCCTTCATGAATGAGGGATATCCGGTATTTCAGAACCATAATACGGTGAATTTATGGCGAAGATTGCCCGAAGAGGAAAAGCAGCATTTTCATTTTAATCCCTATGATGTCGATTATCTTCGATATTTAAATGACCTGCACATGGATGCACTTTTTCGCTGGATTTTTCCTGTTCTGGAAAAGCGATTCAGAGCAATCGATAAGATTGCCGAGGCTCAGAGTCAAAGCAAGGGCAACGATCGCATCAATGACATGCAGTTATCTTCTGCATTAAGGGCGGTTTTCGATTCTGATCTGGAATTTCGTGATCGGATGTATATCCTTCGTCGTGCAGCTGGTCGAAGAATTGCGAGTCGACGCCGGCCGACGCCTGATGCAAATTTCCAACTGGATCAGGAGTTCACGCCCTCTGCGGATGAACCTGAATACTGGGCTACTTTTGAAAGTGAGCTATCTTCTCTTGCGGGTGGGCGCAGTATCATTAATTTTCAAGAAGAATCCGTACGTGATTTGCAGAAGTTTTGCGATCATATTGAGTTTATTACCGGAGTTCCCGTCACACCGGAGCTATTAATAGAGAAGAAAAGCCCAGCGCGACTTCGGCGGTATCTTGAAAAATGGCGTATTGAGCTCAATCGAATGCATGGAAAAAGCCGATCGCGGCTTTCGATGCGATTACCAGAAGAAGGCGTTAATCTGCCTGAATGGATGTCTCGTCCTACTTCGGAATTTCTCTATAGACTTCAAATGTGGTTTTACCGCTCGGTATTGAATGTTCAGATTAGAGGCAAGGATAATATACCCTTAAACAATAACAATGTGATTGTCGTAGCAAATCATTCAAGTCACCTTGATTATGGATTGGTGTGGTTTAGCCTTGGAGATTACGCCCGGGATATGGGCATACTGGCCGCCAGGGACTACTTCTTTGATCGATTCACTAAATCTACGTTTTTTAGTAATTTTTTAAACCTGATTCCCATTGAGCGCACCGAGAATCGGAGTTATGCCAAATCCTTGCAGCATGCACTGGATTTCCTGAATCAAGGAGGCCCCTTGTTGATTTTTCCGGAAGGTACCCGGTCTCCTGATGGAGAGCTGCGTCCTTTTCGACATGGCCTGGGTTACCTTGTCTGGAAAACAGGAGCGGATGTGTTGCCAATGCGATTGTATGATACGCATAAAACATTGCCCAAAGGAAAAACAATTATCCGCGGAACCGGAGTGCGAGTCGATATTGGTAAAGTTATTTCATTTGAACAGATTGAGAAAGAAAATCAAGGCCTGTCTCCGACGCGTACATATGCGAACATTTCTCGACAGCTTTATGAAGCAGTTCGCGATATAAGAGTATAGTGCATTTAGTAATATTTTTTTATAGTCGCAGGTTGAGCCTGCAACACTTCAGTACTATGGTCAATCTGTTCTTCTGCCGGATGAAACGTTGCGAAAAAAATAAGTTTGTTGATTTGATCTGACTATACAAAAAACTGATCCTATTGATTGCTTTTACCTTTAGTTTTTTCCAGTCCAATCGTAGCAGTGTGGCGAATAGCAGGCAATTGGACCAATTTAAATGCCGGCTTAACTCGGTAAATAAAGCCCATGAACTGTTGGCTGGTTTGAAGTTGCGTTTCCAGTATTGAGGCCCGGTTAACTGATATTGTCTTTTTGATCCAGTTGAAGGTTTTATTCTTCCCTCTGCGATTTGAACATTATAATCCTGAATTAAGTGATCAAAATACTCAGGCAAGCTCATT
>JAGRMX010000320.1 GCA_020441025.1 Leptospiraceae bacterium | reverse complement strand
CTGGAAACGTTGAAGTTTTTGAAAAAGAGCGGCGGCCCCACCGAACTGGACGTGCCCGAAACGGTATATCGCTCCAGTCGCAACGGGGGCGAGATTGAATTGATTTTTAAACCCGAATTGCGCGATCGCATTCAACTGGTACTGTTTATCGATAATGGCGGCAGTTCCATGCTACCGTATGTGGATCTGACCCTGAATTTGTTCCGGCGCCTGAAAGAACGTATTCGCACCATGGATACTTATTATTTCCATAATACGATTTATGACAGCGTTTACAGCGATGCGGCCCGCACTCGTGCGGTGGATCTACGCAAGATTCTAAACAAAAACGCGGACACCCGGATAGTGATTCTCGGAGACGCCAGTATGGCGCCCGATGAACTGGTGGACCGCTATGGCGGTATCTTTTATGAGCCGGAACACGCCGGCCGGGGAGCATCCATTGGATGGTTGCGCATGCTGCGAAAACGCTTTCGTCACTCGGTCTGGCTCAATCCCATTCACCGGGATATATGGGCCGGCGGTCGTGGTGCCTGGACCTTACAGAAGATTCGCACCATCTTTTATATGGAAGATCTCAGTTTGCGCGGATTAAAACGTGCCGTCCAGTACCTGAACCGTAAGTAATTTGGACAAATCAAGCGGATGGGGTACTTATACGACATTTTTTATTGATTCCTGCAGGCCCGGGGTAAAAATGTCGGGCGAACATGGCCAAGAAAAAAAAGACCGGTCGAAAAAAAGTAACCAGGCAAAAGACAGGCGGGCAGACTCGATCCGGGTCCGATTGGTTTGATCAACAGGTCAATCGCATTAAGTCCGGACAGAATTCCGAACAGGAGCAGGTCGCTTCCCTTGAGACGACCCAGGAGAAAACGCAGATGAGCGCCACACAAGATTCCGCTCGTGATGATTTCAGTATGTCCCGCTGGACGATCCGCATCAAGTTGATGGTGATTATTTCCGGTTTGATTCTGCTGTCGCTGGGCGCTATGATTGCGCTGGCTACCTACTTTTTTCGAGCTTATAACATACTCACCGTTCAGGAAAATAACCTGAATCTCAGTCGGGTAATTTCCACCAACCTGGAATCGACCATTGAAACCGTATCCCGGGACGTGCGTCTGGTAGCCAAGGTGCTGGACAAGTATCCGCAATCGCGTCAAACTCTGGAAAACGAAATCTTCGGTAGCGAGGAAGACTTAATCTTCCTGGGCATATATCGTCGGGCGGGCAATCAACTGGAACCCGAGCGACGGCTGGTAAATCCGGACTTGCTGGTTAAATATGAAATTTTGAGCGCGGATATTTACGGTCTCACCGGCAAGTACTCCGAAAGTTTCATGCGTACGTTCAGTGGCCAGACCGTGCTGATCAACGCCAGTCCCGGATTTAAAACACCGATTGTGGGTCTGGGAATACCGTTTGAAGAGTCGGGCGGACAACGCACCATCCTGGTGGCCTATCTCAAGATGGATCTCTTTTTAGAAAACTTTCAAATGTCCGGTATAACCGAAACATTCATGGTGAATCAGGATGGGATTGTGGTCGCCCACCCGGATAACAACGTGGTGCTTTCCAGCGCCGATGCCAGCAACATGGAAATTGTGCGGCATATGCAAACCAGTCCGGTGAACAACGGGCTGTTACGATATGAGAATGACGACGGTCATTCTTATCTGGGATCGTTTAATAAACTGGATACGCTGGGCGTCGGTATTATCTCCACCGTTCCGGAAGACAAAGCACTGGAAGAGGTCTATAACATCCAGCGCCGCAACCTGTACCTGACCATTATTATTGTGAGCCTCGCGCTGATTGTGGTGTTCTTTTTCTCGAAGCAGATTTCACGGCCCATTCTGATTCTGGTGCGCGCCGCCCGTCAGATTTCCGCCGGCAACTTCGCATTGAACCTGGTGCCGGAACACCGTGACGAACTGGGACTGCTGACCAATTCATTCAATCATATGGCGCGCGGTTTACAGGAACGCGCCAATCTAAAAGATTCCTTCGGCAAGTTTGTTAACAAAGAGCTGGCGGAACTTTCCATGGCCGGTGCCATCAGCCTGGGGGGCGAGCGTAAGGAATGCGCTATCTTTTTCTCCGACATCCGCGGCTTCACCGCCATGTCGGAACGCCTGCGACCGGAAGAGGTGGTGGAATTTCTCAACGAGTACTTTACCGATATGGTTCGGTGTGTAAACGAAACCCATGGTATTGTGGATAAATTTATCGGTGACGCCATCATGGCGCACTGGGGCGCGTTAAAAACCTACGGGAATAACACCGAGAACGCCATCAATGCCGCCCTGATGATGCGCGCGGCTTTGATTGCTTTTAATCGCGGACGCGGCACGGCCCGTCGCCCGGTTCTGCACATGGGTTGCGGCATCAATACCGGTCATGTGATTGCGGGACAAATCGGATCGGATGAGCGTCTGGAGTACACCGTAATCGGCGACGCGGTGAATCTGGCCAGCCGGGTAGAAGCGCTGACCAAGCACTTCGGTGTGGATATTATCGTAACCAATCACTCCCTCGATCTGGTGCGCGGATTGTATCATGCGGTGGAAATGGATAAGATGCGCGTGAAGGGCAAGGCCAAGCCCATTACCGTGTATGCCGTTCTGGGTCGTCAGGACGATCCGGACTGCCCGAAAGATTTAAAAGAACTGCGCCGCATTGTGGGTATTGATTACAAACCTTCGGCCGGAAAGAAGGCGGGCGAAGAGGTAAAGTATGAACCGGCTTAAGCGTCTTTTAAACTGGGCGATGTACGGCGAATACCGCTGGCCCATTTTGTTCGGAGTACTGGCGGTAATCTTCGCCCTGCTGTTCTGGTACGATTATACCCGCACCATCTCGGTCGGCGATCGGACCGTAATAGGTTATATAACATACAAGCACAATCGCGTGCAACGGCGCTTCCAGGATCGATTGGTCTGGACCAACCTGGAAAATCGCAGTCCACTGACCAATCAGGATACAATTCGGTCCGAAGACTTAAGCGACGCGCACATCCACCTGAATGACGGCACGGTAATCAAGATCGATGAAAACAGCATGGTCATCCTGGATTTTACCGGCAGCAACCCGACCATCGATTTTATGAACGGTGGTCTGCAAATCGAGCAGGGTGAAGGCGGTTCGGGCCTGGTCATCAACTCGGGCGATAACAGCATCGACGCCAGCGATTCCGATTTGCGTTTGCAGAGCGGCGAGGGCAATTTGTTGGACCTGATCGTGAATCGGGGCGAGGCCATGGTGAACTCGGGCGGACAGGTGCGATCGGTAGCCATGAACCAGAAAGCGGTCATGAGCGACCAGGGCGTGGATGTACGTGACATTCATTTGATCCCGGAAGAACCGCGCAATCAGCAGATTGTACCCAGTGATTATGGCGCCGTACGCATACCGTTTCAATGGAAAGTGCGCGGTGAATTCGGGGCGGTCACATTTCAGATTTCACGGCATCGCAGTTTTTCCAGTACCATGTATTCTCAGACCGTAAACGGTTCCGGACTGGTGGCTCAATTACCGCCGGGGACGTACTACTGGCGATTGTTCGGACGCGATCGGGCCGGCAATGAGGAAGTCAGTGAAGTGCGTAAAGTATTCGTGGTGGTCAACAGCCCGGTGCGCCTGGCCACTCCGGCCAATGGCGAAACCTTTACCTATGTGAACGAGCCGCCGTTGATAACTTTTAACTGGAGCGGCAACGCGCTGGCCTCATCCTATGAAGTTTTAATCGGTCGTAACGCGGACCTTTCGGATGCCAGTTCAATTACGGCCACCACGACCACGCTGGCCCGCCGCGATTTCAGCGCCGGACGGTATTACTGGCAGGTGGTCTCGAAGCCTTCCATGAGCGGCGTTCCCGATCGGCGCAGTCCGCTGGGTCGCTTTGACGTGCAGCAACGCGAAGGCTTTCCCGCGCCCGAAATCCAACGACCGGTTGCCAATCAAACCCTTGCCGAGAAAGATGTGACTCAGGGCGTTTTATTCGTATGGAAGGGCCTGTCCGAAATTAAATCATACACGGTGCAGGTCGCTACCGATGCCGGATTTGAAAATCAACTGGTGAATCAGACCGTCAGCAACAACTTCTTACAGGCCGGTGCGGTGACGCAAAAGGGCACGTATTTCTGGCGTGTGCGCGGCAGCGGTGGTGAAACCGAAAGCGATTTTACCGCGCCCGTGCGTTTTCGCATCGATACCGAAGCCGGTGCGGTGGAAGGGGCGGCCCAGGAAGTCATCCGGAATATGAATCCGGCCAACGGTAGTCGCATTGATCTGGCCAATCGCAATTCATTGACTTTCAACTGGCAGGGTGATGACCGGGCCCGCGATTATGAATTCAAGCTATATCGGGTGGTCAATGGCCGCGAAGTGGAAGTGTTCTCACGTCGAGTAACCGATGAAAGCATAACCATGACCGACTTGCGGGCCCTGGCGGAAG